>JAPKCR010000251.1 GCA_026421135.1 Sulfitobacter sp.
CTGTGGACGGTGATCTGAAAGCGCAATCCCGTGAACAGTGAAACTACTCAAACCGAACAAGCCCATGAGACCGTTCTGAACATGCTTCTGAACGCGCCTTCGCCAGCTCCGCGCATTAGCGAAATCGGGGTGGTGGCCGAGGTTGGTGACGGTATCGCCGTTGTCGCTGGATTGGAGCAGGCTTTGTCAGACGAGTTGCTGCAATTCGCCAGTGGCGTCCAAGGCATCGTGCTCGATCTTGAACCGGGGCACCTTGGTGTGGTCCTATTGGGATCATCTGATCGCGTCACTATCGGCGAAAGCGTAATCCGCACCCAAAAGGTCGTCAGCACCAAGGTTGGTGACGCCCTTCTGGGGCGCGTGGTAGATGCGCTCGGGAATCCGCTTGACGACAAGGGCACGATCAATATTCAAACCGTTCGCCCGGTCGAGGCCGAGGCCCCTAAAATTCTTGATCGCAAGACCATTTCGCGTCCACTGAAAACAGGTATCAAAGTGATTGATGCCGCTGTCCCGGTCGGATTGGGGCAGCGTCAGTTAATCATCGGCGACAGACAAACGGGCAAGACTTCGTTGGCGGTCGATACAATCCTAAACCAGAAAAATTCTGATGTGATCTGCATCTATTGCGCCATAGGGCAGCGCGGCGATGCTGTCGCAAAAGTCATCGGCGCCATCCAAGAGGGCGGCATGGCAAAGCGGACAATCGTTCTGGTTGCAGGTGACGAAGCGGCGGCGGGATTGGCCTACGTCGCACCCTACGCGGCTCTTACCATGGCTGAATATTTTTCCGGTCAATCCAAAGACGTATTGGTGATCCTTGATGATCTAACCCATCACGCGCGGTCCTATCGTGAGTTGTCACTGTTGCTGCGCCGCCCGCCCGGACGCGAGGCGTTTCCTGGCGACATATTCTACATTCATGCACGATTGTTGGAACGGGCAGGGCAGTTCACCGAAGCCGCAGGCGGCGGGTCAATCACCGTGCTTCCCGTTGTCGAAACCCAAGCCGAAAATCTGTCCGCCTATATCCCGACAAATCTGATCTCGATTACTGACGGGCAAATATACCTTTCCCCTCGCCTTGTGCGCAAAAACCAGTTTCCAGCGGTCGATTTGGGTGTTTCGGTCAGCCGGGTTGGCGGTAAGGCGCAAACCAAGGCATTCAGATCGGTGGCTGGAAACCTGCGCGTTACCCTTTCGCAGTTCGAAGAGCTAGAAGGTTTCGCCCGTTTCGGTACGAGGCTGGATGATGCAACGCGGTCGCGTCTGATCCGGGGGACGGCGGTGCGTGCAGCGCTGCGGCAGGCCGAAAGGGACCCTATGCCGACCGTCGAGCAATTGACCGTTCTCGTTTCAGCGATGGAGGGCCAGTTTGATGGTTTGAGTGAGGACGAAACGCTTAGGGTGATGGCCAAGCTAAAGACCGCAGTCGCCCGCGAACTTGAAGATATTGCAGACCGTATCGATGAGAATGCGCCGCTGAAAGATGAGGACCGCAATCGAATGGTGGACCTATGTCGGGACGCCCTGAAAAGCTTGGGAGGCAGCATTGACCCAATCACTTGAAGCGCTGTCTAGGCGCACAAACAGCATGCAAAGTATCCGAAGCATCGTTCATACGATGAAGACACTTTCGGTGATTAATTCGGCACCCTATGAGCACGCCGCTCGCGCCATCGAAGCCTACCACGACACCGTCCTTGAGGGGCTTCACGCTTTCCTCAACCAGATAGGCCCAATCGATCCTGTCTCACCCACATTGCTCACAAAGGTACTGGTCGTGTTTGGGTCCGATCACGGATTGTGCGGTAACTACAATGAGACCCTTGCTAGCCATGTCGCGGAACAGCTTGTCGATGCCTCGGGACAGTCCATCGTTTTATGTATCGGCGCGCGGATGGCTGACGCGTTGCGCGATCAAGGCATGAAGCCAGAAACGACATTCTTTCCGCCGGCGTCCGTAGACGGGATTAGTCGCCTTGCAAATCTCCTGACCCAACATCTTGATGAAATGCAGCGAAACGGCAGCATAAGAGAAATGTCTGTCACACTGGCCTATTTCACGCGTGACGGGGTTGCGGGCCACCGACCAGAGGTAAAGGCGTTGCTCCCACTGGATCGAAAATTAATTGAAGAGTTGCAGGCAAAACCGTGGGTATCTCGCAGCTTACCGTCTTTCTCCATGCCGCCGCGTGAGCTGTTCCAAGCTTTGATCCGGGGCCATCTGTTCTCCAGCTTGTTTCGGGCATCTGCAGAAGCCATAGTGACTGAAAACGCCGCACGTCTGGCCCTGATGCAGCAGGCAGAACAATCCGTAGACGACAGATTGGAAGGTTTGAATTCCGAGATGCGTTCGGTGCGTCAGAGCGAAATCACGACTGAACTTCTGGATGTAATCATCGGGTTCGAAGCGCTGAAGAAAAAACGAAAGCCGGGGCCAAGTGACGCCTCGGATGGCACCTGAGAAAATAAACCTATCAACAACCCAGTGACATGAGAGGCCAAGAAGACGCTTTGAAAAATCCTTTTTGCGCGCGATCCTTGACCCAGAACCTTGGTCTTAGTCTAGGGTGGGGGACTCGCGATTGGCGTGAAAATTATCGCGGCCCTTTAGCCAGAAGGCGGGTGATGTCCGAGTGATTTTGCCACACTGGTTACTTGGCGAATAGGATTGGCAAATTCGCCGATTTCATCAGCTCGTGCGTGAGAGCGCCGATGACAAAGTCATAGACCCGGGAATGGCCAAAAGCCCCAGCTACAATCGTGTCGCAATGCCGCTTCGTGGCATGGCGCAAAAGCGTCGCTGCGGTCCCGTCAGCATCTGCTGAAACAGCGATCAGTTCGGTTTTGATCCCATGACGGTCTAGTGCTGCCGCAAGATCACGCCGCGCCGATGGACCTGCGTCACAGTCTTGACCCTCCTGTCCGACATAAAGGATGTCAAACTGCGCTCCCTGTTTCGCCAAGGTCAGGGCATCATGTACGGCTCGTGCGGCTTCGTCTGTATCGCTCCACCCGAACAGAAGGTGCTGACCGATCGTTTCCACGACGTGACCTCGTGGTACCACCAAGACCGGGCGCCCTGACTGCCGGATGACGTATTCGTAAAGAGCCGTTTCGTCTCGTCGGGCCTCGCCGGTGTCTGGTTGGCCGACGATCACCAAATCGGCGATGCGTGCGATACCTGCCAAAAAATCGGCAGAACCCATCGTCCCCACTTCCTGTGTGCGCCATTCGGCGACAAAGTCTTCGACACGGGTCAACCGATCAAAGATGTCCCTGATCGCGGTGGTCTCCTCAATCTGCCAGTCATAGAACATCGGACCCGAGAGATCAGACACCATTCCGTCCATCGAAACATAGGGCAGTTTGGTTTCAACCGGATGCACGCCGATTAGATGGGCCCCATAGCTATTCGCAACCGCGCAAGCTGCAGGAACTAGCCATTCGGCATCCGCGGGCGTCATCAGCCCAACCACAATTGTCTTGATCGCCATTCTTGTATCCTTTCATTTGATAGGACTACTTTGTTTGCGAACCAGTATTGACTGTCAGCTGCTCGATTATGGCGCGCATGGAGTAGCGCTGGTTGGGGTTTGCAGATTTATTCGGCCCAAACGCCTGCACCCAACAATCCATGTAAGAATGCCATACAACGACCCGAAAAGCACCTGTTATGGTGGATAGCGCAAGATTTCGCCAATACGCATGCGCTGAAAAGGCCTTCACCGAATACCCGACGCTTACAGGAATTGGCCTGTCGGTCGGGGGGGGGCGGAAACTTGAAAACCATACAGCTTTCGGTGGCCGCACGCAAATGCGAAACGGGCATCCTGCAGCGTCGGCTGTTCTAAAGTTGCTTGATCAAGATCAACGAGTATTGCCCATCGTTATCGCATTATCTTTTCAGAGTCGTATAGCACAAAGTGAATGCAATGGAACAAAAGCACAAAATTGACATCGGATACATCGTCTTTGTATTTATGTGCATTATGGCAATCCAGAGGTGGCTTGCATCGCAAACGACCGCATCCCTCGAATACAGTGAATTCCTAACGTATCTGCACGACGACAAAATTGCCGAAGTGACCGTGACGCAATCGCGGATTGAAGGCAGGTTCACTGTGCCAATCGACGGCAAGGATTATTTTGTCGCTCAAAGGGTCGAGCCAGGTTTTGCAGCGGAGCTTCAGGCAGCTGGTGTCAAATTTACCGGCGGCAGCGATCAAACTTGGTTGTCCACGCTTCTATCCTGGATTTTGCCTGCTGTTTTCTTTGTGGGCATCTGGGCCTTTGTTATCCGCAGAATGGGAGGTCAGCAGGGTATGGGGGGGTTGATCAACATTGGAAAATCCAAGGCCAAGGTCTATCTGGAGCGTGATACCGGCGTCACATTCGAGGATGTGGCAGGCGTTGACGAAGCCAAGGCCGAACTGCAAGAAATTGTGGCGTTCCTCAAGGACAAAGAAACCTACGGCCGGCTTGGGGCGCGCATTCCCAAGGGCATTCTGCTGGTCGGGCCTCCCGGAACGGGTAAGACGCTGCTGGCCAGAGCGGTCGCAGGTGAGGCAGAAGTACCGTTCTTTTCGATCTCGGGATCTGAGTTTGTAGAAATGTTTGTGGGCGTAGGGGCCGCACGAGTCCGCGATCTGTTTGATCAAGCCCGCAAAGCCGCGCCTTGCATCATTTTCATCGACGAGCTGGACGCGCTTGGCCGCGCCCGTACACCCATGTCCGGTTTCGGCGGGGGGGACGAAAAGGAACAGACGCTGAACCAGCTGCTGTCAGAACTAGACGGATTTGACCC
>JAPKCR010000252.1 GCA_026421135.1 Sulfitobacter sp.
GGGTCTGGACGGGATCGAACAAGGGATGAAACCGGGACCAGCGACCGAAGGGGATGCCTATTCTGACTGCAACGACGAAGGGCTACCATTGTCCCTGCGCGATGCTATTGAAGCGGCGGAAGCGGACGGATTTGTGCGCAAGGTCCTTGGGGACAGCCGCTATGAAATCTTGATCGAACAGGCCCGCCGCGAAGTTGCATTTGTCGATAATCAAGTGACCGACGTGGAACGTGACCGCTATATGGGCAACCTTTAGGTCTGTTATGAGGGTCGCACTGCATCAATGTTTGTCGCCCGCTGGGGATGTAACGGCGGCTTTCGCTGAAATTCAGCGCGGGCTTGCTACCGCAGCGGCGGGCGGTGCGGACCTGTGTGTGTTTCCTGAACTGATGTTGCCGGGATATAATCAGCCAGACAGTATTGCGAAAACCGCCCAAGCCGCTGGTGATGTGTGGGAGCAGACATGTTCCGACCTTGCGCGAACAGTGGGTTGCGGGTTGATCCTTGGCTGGGCAGAACGCAGCGATGATACCCTTTGGAACGCTGCCAGCTTTTATGATGCTCAGGGTCAAAAGCAGGGCCACTATCGCAAACAACATCTTTATGGGCCACAAGAAAAAGCCCTGTTCAAACCGGCCGAGGGCGATTGCATTTTCACAATGGCGGACCGACGCTGCGCGTTGTTGATCTGTTTTGACGTGGAATTTAATGAGCGGGTCAGGTCTCTTGCGGCCAATGGCGTAGATGTCATCTTCGTGCCGACCGCCAACCCTGCATTTGATCGTGATGTGTCTGACATCACCGTGCGGGCCCGTGCGCGTGATAACTGCGTCACAATCGTCTACACAAACTTTTGCGGCAGTGAGGATGGTCTGGACTACGCGGGCACATCTGTCGTGGCGGGGCCGGATGGTGCACTGCACCTGCGACTTGGTGATCAGCCAGCGACGGCGATTGTCGACCTGCCAGCGTCCGTAAGTATCAAGTCAGAATAGGCGCTTTTCTAAAGCTGCCCCCGCGTTCAAACGTATCCGCAAAAGCCAACAGTTTGTTGTCGTCATAAGCGCGTCCCGCGAACGTAATACCCGCGGGCATCCCTATATCTGCCATCATGCCCATTGGCACTGTGACGGTCGGTATCCCGAGGTGACGAATTGCAAGGTTGCCGTTTGCGACCCAAACACCATTTCGCCAAGCCAGTTCAGCCGAGGCGATGTTCGTGTCTGCATCGGCAGGTCCAACGTCTGCAACTGCCGGGAAAATCACCGCATCTAGCCCAAGACCGTCCATCCACTGTTCCAGATCAATGCTGCGGGTCGCTTCTAACCCTTTGAGCCCGTTTTCAAGGGTCGGGATGTCGTGGAAACGCTCAACGGGGTGCGCACGTGCATGTGCGGGATAATCTGAGATATCGTCGTCAAATCCAGCATAACGATCGGGTAAGCTGCCGTCAGGGGTTGGAAAGATGTTCGATCCATCAACATCCGCCAGCCTATTCAAATTAGGGTCATTGTTCGTGCGCAGGAAATCATCCCAGCCCCATACGCAAAGATCGACAATTTCGTGTTTTAGATAGCCGCTCGGCAACAGGCCGCGGGTGCCGATTTTTGGCGCGTCAGGGCGATCACCCTCGTAGTTTGAAACGACAGGGAAATCGATAATGACAACCTCTGCGCCGGCGTCCTCAAGAACGCGATGCGCGACCGTCCAAAGGTCGATGATCGATGCGCGCGTTTCAATCTTCTGACCAGTTGGCCCGCCAATACCGCAACCCTTGCCCGTTCCCGCGTGGATGTCCGCATTGATATACATCGCTGGCACTCCGAAGCGTTTTCCTTTCAACGATCCGCCGCCCAAGTCGGCATATGAATTAGGCCGCACGTGCGACGCGAGCGGCAGTTTGACCCAAGGTTGGCTACGCCAGAAGTCGCCAGATGTATCGGGATCATCGGCAACCAAGATATCCAGAACCTCGAACATATCAGCCATTGATCGTGTGTGCGGGACAACCACATCCATCGTCGGAACCAGCGGCCAATTTCCCCTCACGGAAATTACACCGCGGCTGGGGGTGTAGGCGCATAACCCGTTGTTAGACGCAGGCGCGCGGCCGCTGGACCATGTTTCTTCGCCCAACCCGAAGGCCGACATGCTGGCGGCGGTCGCGGTGCCTGATCCGTTTGACGACCCCGACGCGAAGGCCGCCGTGAGGTAGTTCGGATTGTAGGGCGATTCCGCACGGCCATAGACGCCGCGCTGCATGCCGCCGTTCGCCATGGGCGGCATATTGGTCAATCCGATAAGGATCGCGCCCGCCTTACGCAGTTGCGCTATGGCAAACGCATCGTCCGTCGCGACCAGGTCGGCAAAGGCGGGCGATCCTGCGGCGACGGTCAGCCCCTTTGCCTTATAGCTGTTTTTGGCCGTATACGGGATGCCGTCGAGGGGGCCGAGCGCGCGCCCCGCTTTGCGACGGGCATCCGAGGCATGCGCGTCCGCATGCGCGTCTGGATTGAGAACGGGAATCGCGTTTAAGCAGGGACCATTTTGGTCATAACGCGTAATGCGATCAAGATAGATCGCGAGGAGGTCGACGCAGGTGATTTCACCCGTCTCAAGGGCGCGTCGCAGGTTTGCGATGCTGGCCTCAACGACATTCATTTTGCGGCTTCAAACCCCTGCAACACGTTCACCGTGTTAATGCCGATTTCCGCGATATCGTAGCCGCCCTCCATGACGAATAACGTGGGAAGGTTCGCGTGCGCGATGTCTGCCCCATATGTCGTAAAATCATCTGACTTAAGCTTAAAGAAACTGATCGGATCGGTTTCAAACGTATCAACACCAAGCGAGATAATTAGCGCATCTGGCGCGTAGTCTGTGATGCGTTTCAGTGCCTTTGCCAACGCCGCGCGCCATGTCGCGAAATCTGTATTCGGGGGCAGGGGGTAGTTGATTGTGAAGCCGTCCCCCTTGCCGCTGCCCGTTTCATCGCCGTGACCCAAAAAGTGCGGAAATGCGTCCATCGGATCGCCATGCAACGAGATGAAAAGGACGTCATCGCGTGCATCAAAGATGTCTTGGGTGCCGTTGCCATGGTGGAAATCAACGTCGAGGATCGCGATCCGTTTTGCGCCTTTGTCCAACAGGTGTTGTGCAGCGACAGCAGCATTGTTCACAAAGCAGTACCCGCCGTACATGTCGATCGCTGCGTGGTGTCCGGGGGGGCGGCAAAGTGCAAATGCGGCGCGCGCACCATTGTGGATACGCTCAGCACCGGTCAATGCGACTTGGGCAGAGGCATAAGCTGCCTCCCATGTCCCGTCGGAAATTGTCGTTTCGCAGGCTAACGCATAATAACCTAGCCGACCTTCGATGTGGGTGGGAACGCGCATTGCCATACGACGGGCGGGCCAAACGGTAGGCATTGCTTCACCCTTGAAGCCTTCTGCCTGCCAATCGGTCCATGCGACTTGCAAAAAGTCGATAAACCCTGCATCATGGATTGCCAAAATGGGGGCCATTCCGAAATCATCTGGCTCGCTGATCGAGCCAAGGTCGACGGTGCGAACACGGTCGATTATGTACTGCGCACGGGACGGACGTTCAAATGGTTCCACCAATTGACCACCATGTAGTTCGGTCTTGGAGTTCCGTAATTTGTGCTTTTCGGTGAAGATCGTTTCCATGCGCATGTCCTAAAAATGAAAAAGCGGCCCCGCCAAAGCAGGGCCGCCCCAGTTAGACTGAATTTGACTTAGTTCTTCAGGTTCGTCCAGATTGTGTCGTAAACCGTTTGGGTTTCTTCATCACATGCTTGGACGAATGCGCCCGCACCAGCGGTTGCTGGTGGGTTGGCTTCTGGCAATGATGCCAGCTCTGGGTCGAGGAATTCTTCAGCACCTGTCACACCCAAACCGTAGCGCGCAAAGTTGGACACGGCTGCGATGTTTTCTGGCTCAAGCAAGAAATCCATGAAGATGATCGCATTTTCACGGTTAGGTGCGTCGTTCAACAGAACCACGTTGTCCATCCACACGACGTAGCCTTGCGTTGGGAACGCATATGTCACTGATGGCCGCTCTTCACGTGCCTTGGCACTAAATCCGTCATAGATCATGCCAACGACTGCATCGCCTGATGCCAGAACTTCGCGGGCAGTGTCAGAGTTGAAAGATGCCCAATGTGTCTTGGCGTTCTGCAGCATATCGTTCAGCGCGGACAGTTGATCGCGGTCCGTTGAACACTGTGGGATACCCATGTGCAGGGCCGCCAAAGCCATAATTTCGCCTTGGCTGTCGAGCATGTTGATTTTGCCGGACAATTCCGCAGGCGGGTTGAACAGGATGTCTGTGGTGTTGATGTCGCCGCTGTAAACGTCGGTATCTACTGCGAATGCGGTTGAACCCCACTGATAAGGAATCGAATGCATGCGGCCCGGGTCAAATGATGGGTCGGCCCATTCTGGTGCGACGTTGCCGATATTGGTAAGTTCGCCCGCAGCAATGGTGTCCAGCAAACCTTCGCTCGCCATGATTTCGACCATGTAGTCACCAGGTACGGCGAGGTCATATGTACCCATAGCGCCCGCCTTGAGGGACGCGAGCAGGGCTTCGTTGGAATCGTATGTGTCCATCGTCACGTTGATGCCAGTTTCGGCCGTGAATTTTTCCAGCAGTTCGGCGGGCATATATTCGAACCAGTGATACAGTACGAGTTCGCCATCAGCGGCCGCGGTGTTTGCCAGCAGGGCCAAAGCCATTGCGGATGTTGTGAGTAGTTTCATGTCGTTAACTCCCTTG
>JAPKCR010000253.1 GCA_026421135.1 Sulfitobacter sp.
GTTCAGATAGCGGCGGAACAGACGTTCCAGCTGCCGCGTCGACATGCCGACATCTTTTGCTAGGGTCGATGGGCTGATTGGCTCTTCGATGTTGCTTTCCATCATCTGGATCACTTGGCTTAGCTTGGGGTGTCGGACGCCGATGCGTGTAGGCACAGACAAACGCTGGGTATCCTGATCGGTCCGAATCGAGGAATAGATCAGCTGATCTGCCACTGAATTGGCCAGATCTTCGCCCAGATCATCCGCAATCAGCTTCAGCATTAGGTCAATTGACGACGTGCCACCTGCCGTTGTCATGCGGTTTCCATCAACGACAAATACCGACTTGGTCAGGTTAACCTCTTCGAATTCCTCGGTGAAACTGTCTTGGTTCTCCCAATGGATTGTCGCTTTCTTGCCATCCAGCAACCCGGCTTTGGCGAGCGTAAAGGCGGCTGTGCACAGCCCGCCAATCATCATACCTTTGCGGGCTTCGCGGCGCAGCCAGCCCAGCAGCTTTTTGGTGGTAGCGGCCTGAACGTTGATGCCGCTGCACACGACAAGCGTGTCTTCGCGCCGCAGATCACCCAGATCACCGTCTAGAGTGAACTGTGCCCCGGCAGAGCAACTGACATTGGTCCCGTTCTCACCAATCAAACGCCAATCATAAGCTTTTCGGCCCACCATCCGGTTCGCAATGCGCAAGCATTCCACTGCCGAGGCAAAGCTCAGCAAGGTAAAATCCTCAAGCAAAACAAAAACAAACAGCTTGGGTTTGTCTTCATTGACCGGAACGTGGATGGCCGATTGCACGTCTGTCATCGATGCTCCCCAGAAACACAGAATTACTAGTGACTAGGTTTTTCTCCCGTAAAACCTGCCGAAAACCTTGCCCACGGGGCGGGGGCAAGGTCAATAGGCGGAATTCCGTTCTGGTCACCGCTCGTAGGTTTTTGTATACCGTAAATTCAACTGTTAGCGCCGGACACCCGGTGCAATGCCTACCTCGGAGAGATAAGATGACCGATTGGACAAAATCAAGCTGGCGCGACAAACCGCGGATCCAGATGCCCGACTATCCAGACCAAGCTGCGTTGCAGGCGGTCGAAGCCGAATTGTCCCGGTATCCGTTGTTGGTATTTGCGGGCGAAGCACGTCGATTGAAAAAGCATCTGGCGGCTGCAGGCCGAGGCGAGGCGTTCTTGCTTCAGGGTGGCGATTGCGCCGAAAGCTTTGAGCAGTTCAACAGCGACATGATCCGCGATACGTTCAAGGTTATGCTGCAAATGGCGATCGTTTTGACCCACGGGGCCAAGGTGCCAGTGATCAAGCTGGGCCGCATGGCGGGCCAATTTGCCAAGCCGCGTTCAGCGCCAACCGAAACCATAAATGGTGTGGAACTGCCTAGCTACCGTGGTGATATCATCAACGAGCTGGACTTTACCCCAGAGGCCCGCATTCCGGACCCTAAGAAGATGTTGCGCGCCTACACTCAGGCCGCTGCGACGCTGAACCTGATCCGTGCGTTTTCAACGGGCGGTTATGCCGATGTGCATCAGGTGCACGGCTGGACCTTGGGCTTTACCGACAACGAAAAGGCCGAGAAGTACCGCGAGATCGCGAACCGTATCTCCGACACGCTGGATTTCATGGCGGCAGCCGGTGTTACGTCAGAGACTGCTCATACACTGCAATCGGTGGAATATTATACAAGCCACGAATCGCTTTTGCTTGAGTATGAAGAGGCGCTGTGTCGTCAGGACAGCCAGACCGGCAAGTGGTTGGCGGGCTCTGGTCACATGATCTGGATCGGTGACCGTACGCGTCAGCCCGACGGCGCTCATGTGGAATTTGCGCGTGGCGTACAGAACCCGATTGGGTTGAAGTGTGGCCCGACCATGACGAGCGACGATCTGAAACAACTGATGAAAACGCTGAACCCCGAGAACGAGGAGGGGCGTCTGACCCTGATCGCGAGGTTCGGTGCGGGCAGTGTGGGTGAACACCTGCCGCGCCTGATCAAGACTGTGCAGGAAGAAGGCGCAAACGTGGTTTGGACCTGTGACGCGATGCATGGCAACACCATTAAATCCTCTAGCGGCTATAAAACGCGGCCATTCGATTCCGTGCTGCGGGAAGTGCGCGAATTCTTTGCTGTGCATGCGGCCGAGGGAACGGTCCCCGGTGGTGTGCATTTCGAGATGACCGGCCAAGACGTGACCGAATGCACTGGCGGCGTGCGTGCTGTACAGGACGAAGATCTGTCGGACCGTTACCACACAGCCTGTGATCCCCGTCTTAACGCCAGCCAATCGCTTGAGCTTGCGTTCCTTGTCGCCGAGGAACTTTCGGCGCGCCGGACGGCCCATCAGGCCAAAGCCGCCAGCTAGGCCGCTAAAAACCAGACAAGGAAAAAGCCGCGTATCATTATGATGCGCGGCTTTTTTGATTTTTGAGATGTCGGCGGGCGCTAACCGTCAGACTTCACCAGCCGCAGATACGGGATCGTCCGTTTGCCTGCAATTTTTGTATCGCTTTTTGCTGGCGCGGAGGCTTCGGTTTGCATCACGGGTGTACTGGGTACCGGGTCTAGCTCAGGCTGGTTTGTGGTGATCGGCCTGATCTGGATATTCTCGATATCAAAGCGGCAAGGATCATCCAAAATTTCGCCTTTGGTGACAAAACATCCCAACATGCGGCTGACATCGCCCATATCGCTTTTCAGTGGCAACAAGATCATGCGCCCTTGGGTCTGCCCCGTTTCATTTCTAAGCGTAAGCGTTCCAATGGCAGGCGTTTCGAACAGTTCCTCCATCATGTCGCTGAACCTGCGGCGAGAGTGCGTGGTCAGAAACGCCGTAATAGGCATGCCGCGGACTTCCATACCCATCAGATCGCTTAGGTGGCTGCCCGCAATGCGCATCCGCGCAACGCCGGGGGCAATACGTTCAAGGATAAAAGTATATTCAAGAGCCGCTTCGATGCCCCGCGGGTCAATGTCTGATCGCTTAGGCAGCAACTGGCCCTGACGCAGCGCATCCCAATAGGCTTCGACTTGGGACACTGCTGCGAAACTGTGACCATTGTGGAAATCGATCATATTCACGATATTTCGGGGGTCTTGAGGGTTTTTGTTCATGAATTTGACTCGTCTCTTTTACAGGTTCTTTCGGTTCAACAGCCGCAGGGCAGCGGGCTGGCGGAACCATTTTTTAATCAGCACAAAGCCGCATTGAAGCAACCATAACAATTTCGCCGCAAATTTGCAGACAAATCGCATGAACTGGTTAACTTTTTGCTAGGGTTTGCCATCTGGCGGCCCGAGGCTTTCTTCTTGCCCAATTTGGCGGTTTGGCCTTTAAGGCATCACAGACACCACAGCCGACAGGATACCCCTATGATACGTTCAATGACCGGTTTTACCTCAACCAGTGGTGCACTGGCACCGCACAGTTGGGGCTGGGAACTGCGGTCGGTCAACGGCAAAGGGCTGGACTTGCGTCTGCGTGCCCCCGATTGGGTCGACGGGCTTGAGGCCGGTTTGCGCAAGCAATTGGGCGACATGGTCGCGCGGGGCAATGTGACATGCAACCTGCGGATTGCGCGCGATGAAAGCACCGGTAGTCTGACCGTGAACGCGGCCCAATTGGATACGGTACTGGACGCGCTGCACCAAATCGAAGCACGTGCAATGGATGCAGGTGTGTCGCTGGCCCCATCCAAGGCAACTGACATCGTCACCATGCGCGGCGTGCTGGAACAGGCAAACACGGTTGATGATGTGGCAACGCTTGCCAAGACGCTTCTTGCTGAATTCGGGGCTGTTCTGGCCGATTTCAACGCCATGCGCGCGCGCGAGGGGGCTGCACTTGAACAGGTGTTGCAAGCCCAGCTGGCCGAGGTCGAAATCCTGACCACGCAAGCCGCCGCCCTGGCCGAGCAACGCAAAGCCGACATGACGCAAACGCTGAAGCGCAACCTGGCGCGGGTTCTGGAAAACACCGATGGTGTAGATGCGGATCGGTTGGCACAGGAACTTGCCGTGATTGCAGTCAAATCCGATGTGACCGAGGAAATCGACCGCCTGCATGCCCATATAAGTGCCACGCGCGAGCTGCTGGGGCAGGGTGGGTCGGTCGGGCGCAAGCTGGATTTCCTGATGCAGGAATTCAACCGCGAGGTTAATACCTTGTGTTCCAAGGCGCAAAACACTGATCTCACGCGGGTCGGGTTGGCATTGAAAGCTGTGATCGACCAGATGCGCGAACAAGTACAGAATGTGGAGTAAGCCATGAGCGACCGTCGCGGCCTTTTGATCATCCTCAGCTCGCCCTCGGGCGCTGGTAAATCGACGCTTGCGCGGAAATTGCGTGATTGGGATGCATCGCTGCAATTTTCCGTATCCGCCACCACCCGCGCCCCGCGCGTGGGCGAGGTCGACGGCAAGGACTATTTCTTTACCGATGAAGACAATTTCCGCACCATGGTGAATGACGGCGACATGCTGGAACACGCGCGGGTCTTTGGCAATTACTATGGCTCGCCCAAGGGGCCGGTGCAAAAATCCATCGACAACGGGCGCGATGTGCTGTTCGACGTTGATTGGCAAGGCGCACAGCAGATCAGCAATTCATCCCTCAAGCAGCATGTGCTGTCGATCTTTATTCTTCCGCCGTCGATCGAGGAACTTCGCCGAAGGTTGGAAACACGTGGCCAAGACGATCCTGAAACTATCGCTTTGCGCATGGAAAAAAGCTGGGACGAGATTAGCCATAGGGATGGTTACCACTATGTTATGATCAAC
>JAPKCR010000254.1 GCA_026421135.1 Sulfitobacter sp.
CGTCATTTCGGCGTTTTCCGATAACCGCACGCCGCGCGCCTCGGCTTTGACTGTGCTGATTGCTGGCGCGTTGATTGTGTACGCAGTGCGCAATCATCCCGGCGGCTATGCGCTGGACGATATCCCTGACGCGATTATGCATGTGATCGCGCGCTACAAGTTCTGGTAACGCTTTTCCGCTTGCCATATTTCCCGGTCCGACCTATACGCCAGCTTCGTTCCGCGCGTCCGGCCTAAGTGGCATGCCGAGTCGCGCATCTACCGAACTCAAGTCAAGGAGACGGAAATGCCCAAGATGAAGACCAAGTCGAGCGCTAAGAAGCGCTTTAAAGTATCGGCGACCGGTAAGGTCATCGGCAGTCAGGCCGGCAAACAGCATGGCATGATCAAGCGGAGCAATAAGTTTCTGCGCAACGCACGCGGCACGACAACACTTTGTTCTGCCGATGCCAAGATCATCAAGGGCTTTATGCCCTACGACCGCTAAGATAGGAGAGCCGATATGTCCCGTACAAAAGGTGGTGTCGTCACCCACGCCCGTCACAAAAAGGTAATTAAAGCAGCCAAAGGTTATTATGGCCGCCGCAAAAATACCTTTAAGGTCGCGCGTCAAGCCGTCGACAAAGCAAACCAATATGCAACCCGTGACCGTAAGAATCGCAAGCGCAACTTCCGCGCATTGTGGATCCAGCGGATCAACGCTGCTGTGCGCAGCCATGACGAAGCGCTGACATACAGCCGTTTCATTAATGGTCTGTCCCTTGCAGGCATCGAAGTAGACCGCAAGGTTCTGGCCGATCTGGCCGTGAATGAACCAGGCGCATTTGGTGCGATTGTTAAGCAAGCCCAAGACGCACTGGCCGCGTAAGCGCCATTCGTCTATTAGAATTACGAAACGCCGCTCTGATATCAGGGCGGCGTTTTGCGTTTTAGCTTAGCGGTTTCTGGAAAGCGGCCAACGCGGCACCTGTCAGCAAGATGCAGGCCGCAACCAGCAAGCCTGACCCGATGTTCCCTGTCGCATCGCCAATGGCACCGGCCGCAAAGGGGCCAACCGTCTGGGCCACAGCAAAGACTACCGTAAACAGGCTCATGGCTGCAGCCCAGCTTTCAGGTGGCAGGTTCTGGCGGATAAAACTGGTGATGGCACCGGGGGCCATGAACACGCACAACCCAAACACTATTGCCGAAATCACAATTGCCCCCCCCGCGGGCAGGACAACGGGCAGCGCAGATCCAGTGGCGATCCCCGTCAAGATCATTGCCAGCGGTCGCCCCGATTTATGGCGCATCAGCACCCCACGCCACACGAAGGGCGACAGTATGAGCGCCACGCCCAAGATGATCCAAACGCCCGCAATCAATCCGGCCGACGCACTTTGATCTGACATCCAAGCCCCCAGAAACGTCAGGTACACAATGTATCCCATGGCAAATCCCGCATAGCCGGCCAGCTCGCGCCAGATCCGCCTTAGGGCCAGCCCGCCAGCCGTGGTATTGCGCGATGCCGGTACGTGCAGCGCACGTGCGGACCACAGCCCAAGAGGGGCCGCAATGAGGCTGAGAATGCCAATGATGTACCACCCATACCGCCACGACGACGGGCCCCATACGTCAAGCATCAAAGGCAGGGTCGCGCCCGCCAGCATGATGCCTAGACCACCACCCGTGCCAAACAGGATCGCAATCGCCAACGCGTTGCGCTTGGCGTCACCCGGAAACAGCCGTGCAGTCAGAACGCTGGCTGTTGAAAACGACATTGCGCCGAACAGCCCCGCGGCAATGCGCCAAAACGTCTGCCACCCCATCGTTGCCTCATATCCTGTGGCAAGCATGCTGGCAGTTGTGGCCATCAGACCAAAGCTGAACAGCTGTGAAGGGGCCACCCGCCCGATCAGCAAAAGTGTCAGCACCGCCCCCGCAACATAGCCCAAGGCGTTGGCCGTGTTCAGCCATCCGGCCTGGGCATAGCTCCACCCCAGTTCGGATTTCATCGCGGGCAGGATCAGCCCATAAGCAAACCGCGCAAATCCATTGGTGATCATCACCCCCAAGGTCAGCCCCGCAAGCGCCAGCCAGGGTCGATCAACCGGGCGGGGCAATGCTTGGCTATTTCGGGTCTCTGTCATGCGTGTCCTCCGCCGTGTCGCGGCCACTATGTGCGCAGGGTTCGGCCCGCACAAGCACAGCATCAAGTGGCGCGGCGACTTGTATTCGGGCCCAATTCTGCTAGCACCAGCCCGAACAAAAGACATGAGGCCGACATGGATGACCTGAAAGCGAAATATCTGGGCCAGATCGCTGGTGCCGCCGACGAAGCAGTGTTGGAAGACATCCGCCTTGCTGCTGTTGGTAAAAAGGGCGAAGTCGCGCTGAAAATGCGTGAACTGGGTAAAATGACCCCAGAGGAACGCCAGACCGTTGGTCCCGCGCTAAACGCCCTCAAGGACGAGATAACCTCGGCCATTGCCGCAAAAAAATCCGCCTTGGGCGATGCCGCATTGGATGAACGCCTGCGGTCGGAATGGCTGGATGTAACCTTGCCAACCCGCGCCACTCGCCAAGGTACGATTCACCCTGTCAGTCAGGTTACAGAAGAGGTCACGGCGATTTTTGCCGAACTGGGGTTTTCGGTCGCCGAAGGGCCGCGCATCGACACCGATTGGTATAACTTTGACGCGCTGAATATCCCCGGTCACCACCCCGCCCGCGCCGAAATGGACACGTTCTATATGGCCCGTGCCGAGGGCGATGACCGCCCGCCGCATGTGTTACGTACCCACACCAGCCCCGTGCAAATCCGCACGATGGAGGCCGAAGGCGCGCCGTTGCGCATCATTTGCCCCGGTGGTGTGTACCGCGCCGACTATGACCAGACCCACACGCCGATGTTCCATCAGGTCGAAGGTCTGGCGATCGACAAAGACATCTCGATGGCGAACCTGAAATGGACGCTCGAAGAATTCTTTGCCGCGTTCTTTGAGGTCGACGGCATCAAAACCCGTTTCCGCGCCTCGCATTTCCCGTTCACCGAACCGTCCGCCGAAGTCGACATCCAGTGTTCTTGGGTCGACGGCCAATTGCGCATCGGTGAAGGCGACGGCTGGATGGAAGTATTAGGATCGGGCATGGTCCACCCCAAAGTGCTGCAAGCCGGCGGGATTGACCCGAACGAATGGCAGGGCTTTGCCTTTGGCATGGGGATCGACCGGATCGCGATGCTGAAATACGGCATCCCCGACCTGCGCGCGTTCTTTGATTCAGACCTGCGCTGGCTGCGCCACTATGGGTTTGCCAGCTTGGATCAACCGAATTTGCATGGTGGTTTGAGTAGGTAAGCGAAACGCGTGCCCTAGAGGAACTTGCAGTGAAGCTTTTTCGTCATAGCAATCGCGAGCTGTCGGAAGCCAGCCGAACCGTGTATGCGCGGTTCGAACTGGCCCACACATTTGTCGACTTCATGGCTGCGTTTTGCTTCATTGTGGGTTCCATCATGTTCTTTTTCGAGACAGAACAAATCCCCGCGACGTGGTTTTTTCTTGTCGGGTCTTTTCTTTTTGCAGTGAAGCCGACCTTGAGATTGGTGCGTGAGATCAAGCTATACCGGATGGGCGACGTTAAAGACCTCGCGGAGAGAGTAAAATGAGAGCAATGCGTTGGCTGCTTTGCATTCTGCTTTTGTTGCCGGCTTTCGCCAGCGCAACATCCGCCCAAACCTGCGGCGGTGACATCCCCTGCAAGATCGGCAATCGCGAGTATAATATTTTGCTGCCCGATGACTGGGACGGCACCTCACCCTTGCCCGTGATGATGCATTTCCACGCGTTCTTGCGGCGCGGCAAGACGGTGGTGAACCATCCCCGCATCGGCATCGAAACCAATCCTCGTGGCGTCATGCTCATCGGACCTTCTGCGCAAAACCGCGCTTGGCGATTCTGGCAGAACGACCCCGCTGACATCGACTTTGCCGATGCCGTTTTGGCGGATGTAGCTAAGCGATATCCGGTGGATCAAAGCCAGATCTTTATTTCGGGGTTTTCGTTCGGGGCGGCGATGGCGTGGCGCTACGCCTGTGCGCGGGGCGATCAAATCGCGGGGCTGATGACCATGTCGGGCACCATTTCACAAGCGACATCCTGCCCCAACCCGCCGAAACAAGTACGCCATGTGCATGGCCTTCAAGACATCTGGATGAGCCTGCCACGTGGCCAAGACCATGACGCGACCAATGCCGTGGCACTTTGGCGCAAGGCGTTTGGCTGTGGCCAGGGTCGTATTTCCGAACACTGGTTGATCCGTGCAAATACCGTCGCCACGAATATCGTCTGGGATAACTGCTCCGGTGGCCGCAAGGTGGCACTGGATGTGCACTCAGGCGGGCATTTTATTCCGGAACACTGGCTGGGCATACAGCTAGACGAATTGATGGGGCGTGAATGACGCGCTAACCGCATTGAACCCGCGCAGATTAAGCGGTACGCCCTAGCCCAAGCATTTGCACGAGGAATAACCGATGAAATTCACACTCTCTTGGCTAAAGGATCATCTCGACACAACGGCGTCGATTGATGAAATCACCTATGCGCTGACCGATCTGGGTCTTGAGGTTGAAGGCGTCGAAGACCGTGGTGCCAAGCTTGCTGAATTCACTTTGGGTTATGTGAAATCTGCTGAGAAACACCCTGATGCCGACCGTCTGCGCGTGTGTCAGGTCGATACTGACGAGGGCGTGCAGCAAATCATCTGCGGTGCCCCAAATGCACGCGAGGGCATCACGGTCGTCG
>JAPKCR010000255.1 GCA_026421135.1 Sulfitobacter sp.
ACAACCGCCAATTGCTCCACTGTCTCGATGCCGCCAAGACCAATGTGATCGGCCGTGACATTCAAACAGGCGGCGACATCAGATTGCTGATAGCCAAGCCCACTGCGCACAAGCCCACCACGGGCGGTTTCCATGACGGCAAAATCAACCGTCGGATCTCGCAGCACCATTTGCGCTGATGTCGGGCCCGTCATGTCGCCTTTGACGCTTAACTTCCCATCAACGTACACACCATCAGTGGACGTCATTCCGACGACCTTTCCGCTGGTTTTCATGATATGTGCCAACATGCGCGACGTTGTTGTCTTTCCGTTCGTTCCTGTAATCGCCGCGATTGGAATGCGGCTTTCCTGCCCCTGTGGAAAGAGCATGTCGATGACGTTTCCTGCAACGTCGCGCGACTTGCCCTCAGATGGTGCCACGTGCATGCGAAAACCGGGTGCTGCGTTTACTTCGACAATTGCCCCCCCAATTTCCTTGTACGACTGGGCGATATTATCGATCAAGAAATCAACGCCACCGACATCAAGACCCACAGCCATAATTGCGCGCTCCGCCATGTCCCGGTTATCGGGATGGACGACCTCTGTCAGGTCAATCGCGGTGCCACCCGTGGAAAGGTTGGCTGTCGAGCGCAAGTAAAACACCTCGCCATTGGGCAAAACGGTGTCGACTGTATGCCCAGCGTCGGCGATCAGACGTTTGGCCTGATTGTCGATTTCCAGCATGGTCAGCACCTTTTGATGCCCGATGCCACGGCGCGGATCCAAGTTTACGATATCGGCCAATTCAGCAATACTATGCGTGCCGTCACCCACAACATGGCCCGGAACACGCTTGGCGACGGCGACCAATTTGTTATTTATAACCAACATCCGGTGATCAAAACCGGTCACAAAACTCTCGACCAGTATGGCAGAACTTTTGGAATGAAGCTTTGCCTCGGCAAAACCCGCTTCGACGTCTTCGTCTTTGGTCAAGTTGATCGACACACCGCGCCCATGATTGGCATCCAGAGGTTTGACCACGACTGGAAACCCAATCTTATGCGCAGCCTGCACCGCCTCGGTTGCGCTATAGACAATCCGCTGTTGCGGAACAGGCAGACCAAGATCGTTTAATAGGTTATGGGTGTCTTCCTTATCGCACGAGATTTCCACGGCGATGTGCTTAGTCTGCGATGTGATGGTTGCCTGAATTCGTTGCTGATATTTACCATGGCCAAATTGCACGAGCGAATTTTCATTTAACCTGATCCAAGGAATATCGCGATCTTGCGCGGCTTTAACCAAAGACCCTGTCGAGGGACCAAACTCTTTGCGCTGCGCATGCAGCACAAAACGGCGCAACTCCGCATCCCAATCAAATTCAGCATCGCTTTGAAATCCGGCTTTTTCCTGCAAACCATTGGGCAACAGATGCATCAACAGTCGCAGGGCAAGCTCGCCTGCCGCCAATCCTACATCCCGCTGCCGGTAAGCATAGACCATGTTATAGTGCCCAAGCTTGCCAGTACCACGCGTCCGCCCAAAGGTCACATCCGTACCTGCGACGTTCTGCACTTCGATCGCGCAATGCTCAAGAATATGGCCCATCCAAGTGCCTTCGTCTTCGCGCAAACGACGCAAGAAACCTCCTGCCGTGCCATAAGAACACCCGTGATCCGAAAGACCCGGCAAAGCCGCAATGAGACCCTCAACGAAGTCCGTCCCAATTTTCGCTGAGGGCCAATCCTCCAATACTCCCAAGTCAACGACGTGCCGAATTACAGGAAAGCTTGCCCAGACATTTGGGCCGACAAAGACATTGGTTGAGACTATTTTCAAATGGTGACCTCTTTACATGATAATGATTTGGGTGTGCGCATTACTTTAGGTGTCTGCGTCTACACGAGACGATTGGGCCAAATGTTCAGGTGGTGGATACCCAATACGCTCCTTTAGATCATAACTGCACCCTTCGCCCAAGACGTCAAGACGCAGCCCGATCAAGCTTAGTGCTTCACCCGGCTTTGCGTCCCACATTGACGACTGGGTCAATTTGCTGGCGTCAACCACAGTCACTGTGCAGCTTCCCACGACCTCTAAGACGTTGTCGGGGCCGATAAAGGCGGCGGTGTCTTCGTCAATACCTAGCCCGATCAGAAAAGGATTGAACGATGATGCTGTCAGCAGTCGGCCTAACCGATTTCGCTGGGTAAAGTGTTGATCGATAATGACAGCATTGGTCAGTCCGATGCCGGGGGCCAATGTCACAGTTCCCTCCGCAGGGGACTCGTTGCCCTGACCTCCCGCAACCATATGCTCGGACATGATTGATGCTCCAGCAGAGGTACCCGCAACAGGGACACCCGCAGCATTCTGCCGTCTGATCTTGGTCACTAAAAGCGTCCCACCTAGAATGGCCGACAGCCGCAATTGGTTCCCACCCGTAATAAAGATGCCCGTGGCGCGATCCAGCATCTCAAAGAACGTAGGATTTTCGCAATCCAGACGGCGCGTAATGGGGAGGAAATCAACCTTTCCCGCTCCGAGGTTGGTGAAGATGCGATTGTAGTCCTCGCCTGTTTCGGTCAGCATTGAGGCCGTTGGGATCACAACAATGTAAGCGTCCGCGCCACCAGACAGCTCCACGAACTTGCGGTGAATTTGCATTTCCTTGACGCGATCTTCACCGCCACCGATCGGAATAATGAATCCACGATCCTTTTTTTTGACCAAAGACGTTGGGCACATATAACTAAATCATCCTTAGATTGCATCGAACTGAACCAAGCTTTGCGCCCGCAGATTTACATCATACTGCATAGGTCAAACGATGGTAACAGGCCAAAGACATCTGACGTCGATCATTCGAGAAATTCGGGATGGCGAATGTCATTGGCCCACCTCGGTTGGAAATAAAGATGTCAAAACAACATCTGCTTGATCCCCTGACGAACAGTGAGTTCGCGATTTAAATATGCCTGCCTATCCGGCTATGCTAAAATACAGCCTGCAATCCATAAGTGACCTGCATAATTCAATAAAAAGTGGAGCCATCGACAATTGGAGTGGCTTCCCTAGTCTGCAGCTTCGCTGCAGATCACTGACCACGCGACAGCAATCAAGAAGTAACCAAGATAAGTGAATGTCCGGTTTGGGGGAGCAAAATAGCAATGAGGACCAGACATCGATCCGCAGCTCTGAGCCGTCAAGTTCTGGAGCCGTTTTGAAGGTTTCCCCGAACCAGACTTTCGCCGCGACACAGAAAATCGGTAAAGTTGGACTCGGAGCGGACCTTCGTTGCTACCTTCACAGAGGGCGGCTATGCGGGGCAAGGGGCACTTTCGTTGCAACTGAGCTAATGGCCGCTTTCAGTAGCAATTCGCACTTTGTGTCTTGTAAGCGCTCCCTTTCGGGTGTCCGTTCATCGGATGAAGCTCACTGGTCCATTCCTTTTCATTCTCGCCACCCTGATGATCGATTCCATTGGTGTTGGGATTGTGTTCCCGATAATGCCTGACTTGATGGATCGCGTAGGTGCTGGAAGCGCCGCTGAAGGTGCAATGTGGGGTGGGGTCATGATGTCGGCATATGCTGGCGCGATGTTTCTGTTCGGTCCAATCGTGGGCAGTCTTTCTGATGCCATCGGGCGCAGGCCGATATTGATTGCGGCGCTGGTCACGCTCGCAATTGACTATGTCATTATGGCAATGGCGCAGTCGTATTGGCTTTTGCTAGTTGGCCGTGTCGTCGCCGGAATGGCTGGTGCCACATATATCACGGCGACGGCCTACATTTCTGATATCGCGAAGCCTGAAGGGCGGGGTGCGGCCTTTGGTATGATTGGCGCAGCCTTTGGGATTGGTTTCGTTTTTGGGCCTGCGCTTGGTGGTGTTGCATCGGGCTGGCATATCACGGCACCGTTTTGGATCGCGGCGGCACTCTCAACGCTCAATGTGGTTTTTGGCGTATTAATTCTGCCTGAATCCCTTAAAGATGAAAACCGTCGACCCTTTGGCAAACGCGACCTTAATCCTTTCGCGACCATTGCACGGGCAATAGTGGTTCCTGGGCTTGCGATACCGCTCGTCTGCATCTTTGTTTTCGAGTTCGCAAACATGGTCTACCCGACGCTTTGGGCTTTTTGGGGCCGCGAGGTATTTGGCTGGGACGGGTTCACAATCGGGCTAACGCTTTCGGCATACGGTATCCTTATTGTTGTAGTTCAGGCGGGCTTGCTTCCACAGTTGACCAAGCGCCTTGGAGATTACAAAACGCTGCTGATAGCGACCGCCGCTGCTGTCATCGGGCTTGTCGGGTTCGGGTTTTCAACGACCGCTTGGGCCGTAGCCTTCGTTCTGCCAATCGCCACGCTTGCGGATATGGCTCCGCCGCTTATGACAGCCTTTGCCGCCAATAGGGTTGGCGAAGGCCAACAGGGCCTCGTTCAAGGTGTGATTGCCTCGCTTGCATCAGTTGCTGCCGTGGCAGCTCCATTGGCTTTGACTGGTGTATTCAAGGAGTTTGTGGATGATGTTGGGATTTACTTTGCCGGCACCCCCTTTCTCATAGCGGCGTTGCTTATCATCGCAATTATTCCGCTCATACGTCGCTTGAACCCTCAAAAGTCGACCAAGGGGCTTTGAGGTGCTTCAGGGCCAAACGGCCCTGACCGAGCTGTCATTTAAATAGTCGAAATTGTCTTGCCGAGCTCGAAGGACTGCAATGGGGAGACAATTTGTTTGTTTCCCGGAGCCGGGCATTCGCTGCGGACATCACGAAT
>JAPKCR010000256.1 GCA_026421135.1 Sulfitobacter sp.
GCAAGGACGTGTTGCAGGCACTGCCAATGGAGTTTGCGATGGAAGCACAAGCACTCGTGGCGATCTCCCTCGAAGGGTCAGTGGGGTAAATCAGAATGATGCGTAAACTGTCATGGGACGTGGCCATCGCCGCAGTTGTGTTCTGGGTGTTGATCACCTTTTTCAGGGCCAAAAGCATATCGATTGAGGCGTTCATTTCAACGCTGCCTTCCGTGCTGATTTTTACAATGGTCTATGCTGCGATCCGTGTTGCCTTGGTTGTGTTGCGCAAAAGGAATGACGAATGATCCTGACCACAACGCAAACCATAGAAGGGCGCAGCATCGCCGCCTATCAGGGCATTGATATCGACTATGAAATCATTGGCGACAGCATGATGATGGTGTCCGTATCCGGCACGGCGGTGCGGCTGGCCTGATGACTGCTGTCGCTGATACCAAACCCCTGTCCCTGCATTGGTGGAAGGCGGTCCCGAATTTCGGGGACGCCATCAGCCCTGTTGTGCTGGGTCATGTCTCGGGGCGCAAAATTGTACACGCCGGCGTCCACAAGGCCGAGGTTTGGGGCATCGGATCGCTATTGCAGGTGGTCAAGCGCGCATACCCTACCAAGAAAGATATGCGCCCAACTGTTTGGGGAACGGGTCTGTTGCATCCGGTCAATGGCACGGCATTCAGCAAACACGTGAATATCGCCTTGGTGCGGGGTCCGATTACTGCAACTTTGTTAGATCTTGAGGTCTCGCGGTTTGGCGATCCGGGGTTGGTGATCAGCGATGTCTGGCCACACGATCGCGCGCCAAATGGCAAGATCGGAATCGTGCCTCATCATTCGCTGATGGATGATCTGGTGCTGGCAGCGCTTTTGGACAGCGACCCGAAATATCAGTTGATTGACCCGCGCGGCCCCGCACAGGACGTCTGTGCCGCGATTGCCGCCTGTGACCATGTCTTTGCGTCATCCCTGCACGGGTTGATTGTGGCCGATGCATACGGTGTGCCAAACACCTGGCTTGCCCCAATCGGTCAGTCGCGACTGAAGTATCTGGACTATGCCGCTGCCGTCGGGCGCGCGATGCCCCACCCGATCATGATCGAAGACATTCCCGCACTCGATCTGCCGAAACCTGACGCAACCCTTTCCTATCAAGCAGGTATCGATGCCTGCAAGGATGCCGTTTATGCAAGCTTCCCCAAGGCCTTACTGGCCGGAGGTGATGCATGAACCCCACAAAAGAAAGCACCGCGAACGCGGGCTTTTCATTCACCCCATTCACTGTCATTGCAGCGCAAAAGCGCAAGAAAAGGAGCCTCCCATGCTGAGCATCAAAGGCCTGAAGGTCAAACTCGAAGACGAAGACAAGCAGATCCTCAAAGGTGTCGATCTTGAGATCGAAGCCGGCAAGGTGCACGCGATTATGGGCCCGAACGGATCGGGTAAGTCGACGCTGTCTTATGTATTGGCCGGCAAAGACGGCTACGAAGTGACAGGCGGTTCAGCCACCCTTGAGGGTGTTGATCTGCTGGATATGGACCCAGAAGCACGCGCCGCGGCTGGTCTGTTCTTGGCGTTCCAGTACCCCGTCGAAATCCCCGGCGTGGGCAACATGACGTTTTTGCGGACGGCCGTGAACGCACAGCGCAAGGCCCGTGGCGAAGAAGAAATGTCGGCGGCTGAGTTCCTGAAAGTGGTTCGTGCCCGTGCGAAAGAGCTGAAGATCGACGCCGAAATGCTTAAGCGTCCCGTCAATGTCGGCTTTTCGGGCGGAGAGAAAAAGCGCAACGAAATCCTGCAGATGGCCATGCTCGAGCCAAAGATGTGCATTCTGGATGAAACCGATTCCGGTCTGGATGTCGACGCGATGAAACTGGTTGCCGAAGGCGTGAACGCGCTGCGCAGCGAAGGTCGCGGTTTCTTGGTCATCACACACTATCAGCGTTTGCTGGACCACATCAAACCAGATGTCGTGCACATCATGGCAGACGGTCGGATCGTCAAGACCGGCGGGCCAGAACTGGCGCTAGAAGTCGAAAATAACGGATATGCGGATATCCTCGCCGAGGTAGCGTAATGGCCGAAGCAGCAGTAAAACAAACCCCGACCGACGCGATGATTGCGACGCTCGACATGCCCCAAGGGGGATGGGCGGACGCCGCACGCCGCGACGCACTTGCACGGGTACACGCCATGGGCTTGCCTGAAAGGCGCGACGAATACTGGAAATACACACGTCCAGATACGCTTGTTCAGCCGCAGGCAGTTCCGGCTGCGCTGCGTGACAGTGACGACACTGTTTTGTTCGGCTCTGTGGACCGTCTAAAGGTCGTCTTTGTCGATGGTGTTTTTGACGCCGATGCTTCGGATGATCTAGCGCTGGACGGGATCAAGATTGAACGTCTTGCTGACGCGACATCTGACCTGCACTGGGCGCGCGACGTGTACGGTGTGCTTGAAAACAACGGTCAAAACCCGGTGCCACGTCCCTTGGCGGCGCTAAACACAGCCTTTGCCGCTGATGGTGTGTTGATCCACGTCACAGGCAAGCCGTCCAAGCCGGTCAGTATCATCTATCGCCGGACATCTACGACAGCCGATGCGATGCTGCACCACTGCATCAAGCTGGACGAAGGGACAGAACTGACCTTGTTGGAAAACGGTCCTGTCGCCGCGCGCTATAATGGCGTGCTCGAGGTTGAGGTGGCCGACAAAGCCGCATTCCATCACGTGCGCGCTCAAGGCCGTGACCATGAACAACGCGCTGCAACGCATATCTTTACCCGTCTTGGCACGGAATCGACGTTCAAGTCGTTCACCCTGACCGCAAACGGGATGATGACCCGCAACGACTGCGTGATTGAATTGACCGGCGATGATTCTGCGGCACATGTGGCGGGTGCGTGTGTCGGCGACGGTGGTGATTTCCATCACGACGATACGATTTTCATCACCCATGACGCAGTAAATTGCGAAAGCCGTCAGGTGTTCAAAAAGGTTCTGCGCAACGGGGCCACGGGTGTATTCCAGGGCAAGATATTGGTAAAGGCCGGTGCGCAAAAGACCGATGGCTATCAGATCAGCCAATCTTTGCTGCTGGACGGCGACAGCCAGTTCCTAGCCAAGCCCGAGCTTGAGATTTACGCCGATGATGTGGCCTGTTCGCACGGCTCGACCTCGGGCGCAATCGACGAGGACGCGCTGTTTTATCTGCGTTCGCGTGGCGTACCCCACGGGGCGGCGACCGATCTGCTGACCTTGGCATTCCTTGCCGAAGCAGTTTTGGAAGTCGAAGACGAAGGGTTGCGCGAGGAAGTCACCGCCCGGCTTACGTCGTGGCTTGAGCGGCACGCGGCCTAATGGCAGCAACGCGCGAAATCGTTGCAAGTTATCGCAATCCAGCAGCCGTCATCGCACGGCTGCTGGGGCAGGGCACCCGCGAGGATCGGAACCTAATCTACCTCATGGTGGCGTGCCTGATCTTTTTCGTAGCACAGACACCGCGCCTTGCCCGCGAGGCCTTTATTGACGGCACCGAATTGAACATGCTGCTGGGCGCGTCCCTGATGGCATGGCTATTTATCGCGCCGCTAATGTTGTATGGTTTGGCGGGTGTAACCTTTCTGATATTGAAGCTATTGCGCGGAAATCCAACTGGCTATTCCACGCGTCTGGCGCTTTTCTGGGCGTTGCTGGCATCCAGCCCGCTGCTTTTGTTGCACGGTCTGATCGCTGGCTTTATCGGGCCGGGGATTGAACTTCAGATCGTGGGCCTGATCTGGTTTTGTATCTTTTCGTGGTTCTGGATCAGCGGCCTGCGCGTCGCATATAGGCAATCAACATGAACAATACTGATCTGCGCCAATTGCTGACCGATCTGGTCGTTTTGTCGTTGCGCGACCCCCGCAAAGCGGCAGAGCAAATCATTGGTTGGCACCTTAGCCGTGAAGCGCTGTGGACTGCACTTGCGCTGGCTGCGGCTGTCAACACGCTGATCTTTTCGGTCAGTGTCGTATTGCAGCCGTCAGCCGCGATGCCTGCGTTTTTCACCAGCCCGCTGGCGATGTTCGTCTTGCTTGCAGGGGTGTTGGTTGTCACGACCCACGGCCTGTATTGGACGGGACGCTCTTTAGGCGGGACCGGAGATTTTGGCGATATGCTATCTTTGGTCGTGTTCCTGCAAGTGCTGCGGATAATGGCGCAGATCGTGATCTTCGTCGTCATGTTTGTGGCACCGGGTCTGTCGCTTATGCTATCACTGGCGACGGGCATTATCGGGGTGTGGATATTGGTTAATTTTATCGCCGCCGCCCATCGTTTTTCCAGCATGGGCCGTGCCATTGGCACCTTGCTGATCGCCATGGCTGCGATTGTTCTGGGCCTAAGCTTTTTATTGTCAATCGTGGGCATCGCCGCTCAAGGAGTAGTGCCAAATGTATGACGTAAATAAAATTCGCAGCGACTTTCCGATCCTGTCGCGGACCGTAAATGATAAACCACTGGTCTATCTGGATAACGGCGCATCCGCGCAAAAGCCGCAGGTTGTGATTGACGCGATCAGCCATGCCTATAGCTATGAATACTCCAATGTTCACCGTGGCTTGCACTATCTTTCTAATGTTGCGACCGATCAATATGAAGCGGTGCGCGGCAAAATTGCCAAGTTTCTGAATGCCGGTGATGAAGACGAGATCGTGTTTACTTCAGGCACCACCGAAGGCATCAATCTGGTTGCCTATGGCTGGGCGATGCCCAACCTTCAGGCGGGC
>JAPKCR010000257.1 GCA_026421135.1 Sulfitobacter sp.
CTGCACGCACAGCCCGTGAATTTTGCCATTGATAACCGGTCCGGTCTGTCTGACCCGCGCGGACAGTTAGGTAATTCGCTTTCTGTCGATATGCACATGTTGACGGTCGATGCCGCCGCCGTGCAGCACTTGGCGCATTGCATCAAACGGTGTGATCTGGAACTGGCCGGAATCGCGTCATCGGCCTATGTGTCGGGTATCTCTGCGCTGGTGGAAGACGAGCAGGAACTGGGTGCTGCCTGTATCGATCTGGGCGGCGGATCAACGTCAGTTTCGATCTTTATTCGCAAGCACATGATCTATGCCGATAGCGTGCGTATGGGCGGGGATCATATTACGTCGGACATCTCGATGGGTTTGCAGGTGCCAACCAACAACGCCGAACGGATCAAGACCTTCTATGGCGGTGTTCATGCAACCGGCATGGATGACCGCGAAATGATCGATATTGGCGGTAACACAGGCGACTATGAACATGACCGCCGGACCGTTAGCCGCGCCGAACTGATCGGGATCATGCGCCCGCGGGTCGAGGAAATCCTTGAAGAGGTCCGCGCCCGTCTTGACGCCGCTGGGTTCGATCATCTTCCCAGCCAGCAGATCGTTCTGACCGGTGGTGGCAGCCAGATCCCCGGCCTTGACGGACTGGCCAGCAAGATTTTGGGCCATCAGGTACGCCTTGGCCGTCCGCTGCGGGTGCATGGCTTGCCACAAGCGGCGACCGGACCCGGATTTGCCTCTGCCGTGGGGTTGGCGCTGTTTGCAGCGCACCCGCAGGATGAATGGTGGGATTTTGATATTCCGGCGGATCGCTATCCTGCACGGTCGTTAAAGCGCGCTGTCAAGTGGTTCAGAGACAACTGGTGACCGCAAGATGCGGTGCTTTGGTCGAGATCAGGTAAGAATCGGCGAAAAAACGCCCAGATAATGTGTCGAAAATGTGTTTTTTGGGTGACGTAAAGCTTTAATCCCTATACGCTGAAGGGAATAGAACTAAAAAATGCCCCGCAAGTGGGCTAACAATACAGGCGGACGGCACATGACATTGAACCTTTCACTCCCCGGACAGGGCGACCTGAAACCCCGGATCACCGTTTTCGGTGTGGGCGGCGCTGGCGGTAACGCTGTAAACAACATGATCGAGAAGAACCTCGATGGTGTTGATTTTGTGGTCGCCAATACCGACGCGCAGGCGCTGCAGCAAACCAAGGCAGAGCACCGCGTACAGCTGGGCATCAAGGTAACCGAAGGTTTGGGCGCTGGGGCGCGCGCAAGCGTTGGAGCCGCCGCTGCCGAAGAAAGCATTGAACAGATTGTCGACCATCTGGCCGGCGCGCACATGTGCTTTATTACTGCTGGTATGGGCGGGGGCACCGGGACAGGTGCCGCACCGATCATCGCGCAGGCCGCACGCGAGTTGGGTGTTTTGACAGTTGGTGTTGTGACCAAGCCTTTCCAGTTCGAAGGCAACAAACGCATGCGTCAGGCCGAAGATGGGGTCGAAGCCCTACAAAAGGTCGTTGATACGCTGATCATCATTCCAAACCAGAACCTGTTCCGTCTTGCGAATGAAAAAACCACATTCACCGAAGCGTTCTCCATGGCGGATGATGTTTTGTATCAGGGTGTTAAGGGTGTGACTGACCTGATGGTTCGCCCCGGCCTGATCAACCTCGACTTTGCTGACGTTCGCGCCGTGATGGACGAAATGGGCAAAGCCATGATGGGTACAGGCGAGGCCGAAGGCGAAGATCGCGCGATCCAAGCCGCAGAAAAAGCCATCGCCAACCCTTTGCTGGACGAAATCAGCTTGCGCGGTGCCAAGGGTGTTCTAATCAACATCACTGGCGGCCACGATCTGACCCTTTTCGAACTAGACGAAGCGGCCAACCGGATCCGCGAAGAAGTCGACCCAGATGCAAACATCATCGTCGGTTCAACTTTGGACACCGAAATGGGTGGCCTGATGCGCGTCAGCGTTGTTGCGACCGGTATCGATGCAGTTGACGTGAACACAGAAATGCCAGTGCCGCGCCGCTCCATGTCGCAGCCTTTGAAGCAAAAAGTATCTGCACCACAGCCCGCACCAGTTCAAGAAGCACCCCAGCCTGTAGCGGCTGAAGTGGAATACGAAGAAGAGCAGCAGCAGTTGTTCGAAGAGGTTGCATCGGACGACAACGACAACTTTGTCGAAGAAGACATTTACGCCGAAGATGCGGGCGATGCAGATGATCTGCCACCCCCGGCGTACCGCCCCGAGGTCGCCTCCTTTCAGCCACGTCACGACGAAGTGCGCCACGAGCCAGAGCAAGAAGCCTTTGTGGCACCACGCGCTCCTGCTCCCGGCACACCATCGCCAGAGGCATTGGCCCGTCTGCGTGCAGCCGCACAAAAGACATCACCAGCAGCCGGCCAGCAGCGCCCTCAGCCACAAGCACAGCCTCAGCAGCGCCCACAGCCTGCACCGGCAGAGCACGGCGAAAAGCGCTTTGGCATCAATTCATTGATCAACCGGATGACCGGCCACAGCGAGCCTGAGGCGCAGCAGCGTCCAACTCGCCAACAGCCTCCAGTTCAAACGCGCGCTACCTCGGCTGCACCACAGCCGCGCGACGCTCAGGACGAAGACCAAGAACGCATCGAAATCCCTGCGTTCCTGCGCCGTCAGGCAAACTAAGAGTTTCAAGGTGACGTAGTTAACGATTAAGCGGGCCACCCTTCGGGGTGGCCTTTTTACGTTGTTGTCTGACTTTCGCGGGCAGGATGGGGCTGTCCAAGCGGTTCGCAGTGTAATGTTTCGTCTATTTTTGTGCGATCGTGACGAAAAACCGATCACGCTTTTAGCGGTAACATTAGGGAAGTGGCTTTAAGTATCATTAAAATTCAGAGACTTACCGGGTCATAAGCGCCATCGTGCCAGATTGTAACATTCATGTTTCAGACCGTAGCAATGATTGAGTTGAGCATGAGGAACCACGCCGATAGGAGATTGTTCAACTTAGACAGATGATCTTTGACCATTGAGGTGATATTGTGCAGACAACGATCAAGACAGCGATCAGCTTTAGCGGGAAGGGCCTGCATTCAGGCCGCCCCGCAACTGTGACCATCCGTCCGGCCGGCGCACATCATGGCATCTGGTTTTCCCGCAGCGACCTTGACGTAGGTGATCGTTTGATCCCGGCCCGTTGGGATGCTGTGAACCGTTCCCCCCTTTGCACCAAACTTGAGAACGCCTCGGGTCTGCAGGTTTCAACCGTCGAGCATTTGATGGCAGCGATTGCCGGTTGTGGTATTCACAACGCCCTGATCGAGATTGACGGCCCCGAAGTGCCGATCCTTGACGGATCTGCGGCCCCCTTTGTGCGCGGTATCATGCAGCGCGGCGTGCGCGCATTGTCGGCACCTGTCATGGCGTTTGAGGTGTTGAAAACGATCACTGTGACCGAAGGCGACGCATCTGCAACTATCGCGCCCAGCGAAACGATGAAGATCGACTTTGAGATCGAATTTGTAGACGCAGCAATTGGCAATCAAAAGAAATCACTGGTCATGAACAACGGGTCTTTCGCCCGTGAACTTTGTGACAGCCGCACATTCTGTCGTCAGGCAGATGTGGATGCGATGCAGGCTAACGGTTTAGCGCTTGGCGGCAACTCAGGTGAAAATGCGGTGGTTTTTGATGGCGACAAGGTACTTAGCCCTGGCGGCTTGCGCCATGCTGACGAACCTGTGCGCCACAAAATGCTGGACGCATTGGGCGACCTTGCGATGGCAGGGGCCCCTGTGATTGGCCATTATACAGGTGTTCGCGCGGGCCACACGCTGACTAACACCCTGTTGCGCGCCTTGTTTGCAACACCCGGTGCTGTGCGCTTGGTCGAATGTGACGCGGAAATGGTTGAACGTCTGCCAGGTTATGGCCTTGTTTGGGATGAAATCCCCGCCGTTGCCTAAGCGAGCGCTGTTGTGGAGTTGAAACTCTCGTTCAGCTTGGTTAATCCTACCTTTGATAAACAAGCTGGCATCCTTAAGACTTTGTCCAGTGGGATTAATCACCGTTTTGTTGCGCGATCTATTGTGGTAGTCACATGCAAAGTCGTATCATAAAGCGTGGCTGACGAAATGAAGCGAGGGTGTAGGGCATGACAATTGCGAAGTCGCGCAAGCGGTTGATCGGTGCGGTGGTTATGGTCGCTGTGCTTGGCGCATGTGGCGGCAACCAGAACACCGGCCGTGTGACCAACGGCTTTTTCAGCCGCAAAGAAATCCCGCTTGAAACCTACAGCGCGCAACAGATTTTCGAGCGCGGCGAATTTGAATTAAACCGCAAGCGCCCCGCTGAGGCGGCTGAATATTTCTCCGAGATTGAACGCCTTTATCCCTATTCTGACTGGGCCAAACGCGCTTTGATCATGCAGGCTTTTGCATTTCATCAAGATCAGGATTACCCCAACAGCCGGTCTGCGGCCCAGCGGTTCATTGACTTCTTCCCCGATGATGACGACGCGGCCTATGCCAGCTATCTTTTGGCGCTCAGCTATTATGACCAGATTGACGAAGTCGGTCGTGATCAGGGTCTGACCTTTCAAGCGTTGCAGGCACTGCGTCAGGTGATTGAAGTGTATCCCGACAGCGAATACGCGCGGTCTGCCGTTCTGAAGTTCGATCTGGCGTTCGACCATCTTGCTGGCAAGGAAATGGAAGTCGGTCGCTATTATCTGCGCCGTGACCATTACACTGCTTCGATCAAC
>JAPKCR010000258.1 GCA_026421135.1 Sulfitobacter sp.
GATCCATTCGTGAGTCACATGAACGCTGTTATCGATTACTTCCAAACCTTGGGCTGTCATTAAATTTTCTCCTATTTAGACCAGTCATTAGGGGTTTTAATCAGCATCCAACGCAGCGTCGAAGTTCCCGCGCAGGGATTTAATAATCGGGCGCGTCATCGCGCCGACACCAAGGAGAACCAAGGTGAAGTTGACTACCCATCCCACGAAAGGAATGAAGTTCAGCAGCGCAACAAAGATTATTCCAGCTGCAAAAATCAGCAAACGGGCGAGGTTACTCGGCTCTGCCGGACCCCCAACGCCAAGCCAAAGGCGCATTGCAACACTGTAGGCACCCAAAGCATAGCCCAACGTCCAGACCACCACGATGGCCAACAGCGCGATCGGAACAAAGGGAATTCCTACAATGGTCATGGCAGTGATTGGCACCAAGCCGAACAGCACAGACAGACCAATAATGCCAAGTAAAAGAATTCGACCAGGTGCTTCAGTCACGCTGCGCTGCAATTTCGCCAAGCGTTGGGGCATAAAGCCCAACGCTAGGGCCCCGAGAGCAATAAAGAACAGAGACGATATTGCGAACCCAAACATGACCGACATAAAGGTGGGAAACGCGGGCATATCCTTGCCCATGTTTTGCCATTCTTCCCAGACCTGTCCGTTTGAAATTTTTTCAAATGTCACGCGTTCGGCAGATGCTACGCGTTCTGGAACGGCCATCTTTTCTTCGGTGCTGTAAGTAAGTGTCCCGCCGATGACTGCATCCGGTCCGAACGACAGTGTTTGCGCAAGAATGCGTGCATCACCTTTGATCGCGGCATTCAGAATGACGTCCCGCCCGATCGCAGACAACGCGCCTTGGATGGGACCGTCAATCGTGACCGTATTGCCTGCAAGACGGGCATTGCCTTGTGTCATGGACGTACTCTCGGTCCGCAGGGAAAACCCCGCCGCTGTAATATCCTTTGCGATGTTGCCACGGATCGTAACAGTTCCACCCATTGCGTACAGGTCATCGGCCACATCCGCACTGACTGATACGTCAATCCCGGCGATATGCAGATCACCCTGAGTTGCCCCATCCACCTTGGCCGTGCGGGCCGCCATGAAGGTGTCGCCGGCTGTATCTACCGCTTGATTAAGCTGCGAGCCCGCAAAAAATGTATCTGTCCCGTTTCGGGCAGAAACCGTGTCAGCCATGCATGCCGTGGACAGACCTAAAGCAACAAAAGCGGCCAGTGCGTTTGTGAAGTAAAACATGAGAGTGGTCCTTTAGAGCGCGGAATTTCAATCAGAGTATCCGGAATCGCTCGTTGCCAATTGACTGGGATCAATTCCGCCCCTGCAAGTCAGTCTAGGATTTGTTCAATGCTAGATCTTCGAATGAAAAGGAATGACCCCATGGGGCTGAAGACAATATTGGTCTGTCTGACCACACCCGAGAACACCGAAACACTGTTAAAGCTCGCGGTCCCTTTGGCACGCAAACACAACGCCCATTTGGTCGGACTACACACGGTCGAAGCGTTGCTGGTTTATCCTGGCATTGCCATGCACATTCCCGAGCCGGCATTTGCATCCTTCAACGCCAGTCAGAGAAAGGAAACCGAGGCGATCAAAAAGGTCTTTGCCAAACACACATCGCCTGAGGATTTCGTAAGCGAGTTCAGGTTGATCCGTGCCGAGGCCGTGTCTGCCGCTGATCGGATGGTTGAATGCGCACGTGCGGCTGATCTGGTAATCATGGCACATGAAGACAAAGACAATGATCGGTATGACCAGCGAAATGTCCAAGCTCAGGTGATCCGCCAAAGTGGGCGCCCCGTTATAGTGGTTCCGTCAGATTATGATGGCCCTGAGATCGGTACAAACCTGCTGCTAGGCTGGAGCGACACCAGAGAAGCAGCCCGCGCCGCGCATGATCTAATCGAAGTCGCCAATGAAGGTGCGAACCTGACTGTGCTGCGCGTTGGCAAACCGCCCAGTAACCCTTTGAAGGATGTGGATGGCATTGATATCGCCGAAATGTTCGCGCGTCACGGTCTGAAGCCCACGCTAGAGCATCGCCAGCAGTCAGGGAACAGCATCGCCGAGGTTCTTAATCAGGCCGCTTTCGAAAAGGGCGCTGACCTTATTGTAACCGGTGCTTTTGGCCACTCTCGGACGTATGATTTTGTGATTGGGGCAACAACCCATGCGCTGCTGCGCGAACAGAAATTGCCAGTCTTGTTCAGCAAATGACCGCAGGCAAATCGCTTTCGGGCCATATTGATAAATGGCCGATGCCACCCGCCCAACTTAGGCCTAACGCCGGGACCGGGCCGCAATCGCCCTGCCCGATTGAGCAATTTGAAACAGAGCGCGTTGCAATGGGCCATGATGCAAGAATGGCGGGGTAACCCCCACGGGAGGAGTAATCGATGGTCACGAAACCGTATTACGACAAAACGTCAGCACAGCCGTCCAATGGTTGGTTTCCTACCGCTTACACAATCCTGTTTGTTCTTATCGTTATAATGGCGGCCCTGACATGGATTGTACCCGCAGGAGTGTATGAACGCGCACCCAACAGCACAATCGGCCAGGACGTTCCCGTGCCCGGCACCTATGCAATGGTTGAACCCGCACCACAGGGCTTGATCGACATTGTAATGGCACCAATCGCGGGGTTCTACGATCCGTCATCCTATACGGCAAATGCCATTGATGTGTCGCTGTTTGTCCTCGTGGTGGGTGGTTTTCTGGGCGTGGTTACAACCACGGGTGCGATCAATACTGGCGTAGCACAAGCGATGCGACGGATGAAGGGACGCGAAAAATGGATGATCCCGATCATGATGGCGCTTTTTGCTGCCGGGGGTACGACCTATGGCATGGCCGAGGAAACGCTGGCGTTTTACGTCTTGCTTATCCCGATCATGATCGCCGCAGGATATGATGCGCTGACAGGGGTCGCGGTCATCATGTTGGGCGCTGGCGTTGGGGTGATCGGCTCAACCATCAATCCGTTTTCCACTGCGATCGCTTCGAACGCGGCGGGCATCGCTTTCACTCAAGGCATGGTCTTGCGTGTTGTTATTCTTGGCCTGTCGTGGCTGGCGGCTGTTGCGTTTGTCATGCGCTATGCTGAGCGGGTGCGTCGTGACCCAAGCCAATCGCTTGTAGCGCACCTGAAAGAGACAAACGAAGTGCATTTCTTGCAAAAGCATGCCCCCGAGGACGGCGCTCGACTGACCAGCCTGCAAATCGTGATCCTGATCCTGTTTACTGTGACGTTCGCTGTCATGGTCTGGGGCGTATCAAGCCAGGGATGGTGGATGGCCGAGATGTCAGCCCTGTTTTTGGGCGCATCAATCGTCATAGGGACGGTGGGCTGGCTCGGCGAAAAGGTATTCATCAACGCCTTTGTCGAGGGCGCGCGCGATCTGTTGGGCGTTGCCCTTGTGATTGGGTTGGCGCGTGGCATCGTCATTATCATGGATCAAGGTCGGATCACCGACACTTTTCTGCACACATTTGAGGGCTGGATTAGCGGCATGTCCCAAGTGGCCTTCGTCAATGCTCTCTTCGGGATAGAGGCTATGATGAGCCTGCTTGTCCCCTCCACATCAGGCCTCGCGGTTTTGTCGATGCCGATTATGGCACCTTTGTCCGACTTCGCGGGCGTCAGCCGTGATCTCGCGGTTACCGCGTTTCAGACCGCCATCGGGATTACCAACCTTGTTGCGCCTACTTATGCGGTGGTGGTCGGTGGCTTGGCAATTGGGCGGGTTCCCTACAACACATGGCTGCGCTTTGTCTGGCCTTTGCTGCTTGTCCTGTCAGTCATCTCGATGGCGCTTCTTAGTGCGGCGGTGATAATATGACCGCCCCGCTTGGTGTCCATTCAGAAGTTGGGAAACTGCGGACTGTCATGGTTTCGCGTCCCGGGCTTGCTCACGAGCGTCTGACCCCCAGCAACTGCGATGCGCTGTTGTTTGACGATGTATTCTGGGTGGATGAGGCCCGCAGGGATCACTTTTCATTCTGTGATAAAATGCGGGATCGGGGCGTCGAAGTATTGGAGCAACATGACCTTCTTGCGGATGTTCTTGAACAGCCCAAGGCCCGCCAATGGCTGTTGGATCGCAAGATCACCGAAGATCAAGTCGGCGTCGGTATGATGGACGAATTACTGAGCTGGTTGAATGACATGCCATCTGCCGGACTGACACGGTTTCTAACGGGTGGGATAACAGTTCGGGATTTGCCCTTTGAACCGCACAGGATGTTTGGCAGTTTTCTGGGGACGGATGGTTTTGTCCTGCCACCGCTGCCTAATTTGATCTTTACCCGTGATACCAGTTGCTGGATCTATGGCGGTGTCACGTTGAATCCCATGCATTGGCCTGCGCGCCAACAAGAAACTCTGATCGCCGCCGCGATCTATCGTTTTCATCCGCGATTTTCCGGCAAAACGAAAATCTGGTGGGGCAACCCTGATCAGGATTTTGGCCCTGCAACTTTGGAAGGCGGCGATTTGATGCCAATTGGAAATGGCTGCGTCTTAGTCGGCATGGGAGAGCGGACAACGCCGCAGGCTGTTGGGCAATTAGCAGTCGCCCTGTTCGATCAGGGTGCCGCCGAACGGGTGATCGCGTGCCAGATGCCCGCATATCGGGCCGCCATGCATCTGGATACAGTGTTTTCGTTTTGTGACCGTAATGTTGTCACCAGCTTTACCCAAGTTGCGGATAAAA
>JAPKCR010000259.1 GCA_026421135.1 Sulfitobacter sp.
ACAAACCAAGTCTCGGACATTAGTTGGGTTGCATGCGACTCTTAATTCGCCTCGCTGCATTCTGCCTTTCGTTCGCTCTCCTGAGCGGAGTGCTTTTGCATGACTTGGCCGGCGCGAAGATGTCACTCGATATGGCCAGTGCAGTATCGGTGATCGACGCTGAGCAAGACAGCAGGTGTCCAGCATGCGCTCCAGATGGCGCGACCCTGCCTGACTGCGATATGGAGTGCACAGCGCCTATTTTCTTGACAGCGCAGGCTTTGCAATCTGAACCAATTACCTCGAAATCTACCCCACTTAGGATACCCGGCAGGTTCGATCTCGCGGGTCTCGATCTGGGAATTGATCTATCTCCGCCTCGAAGCACCTCCATAAGTTGACCGGCCGCACCGTAGGGTGACGGCCCGGCCTCGCTGTACCTGCCGGTTTTCGGCTGGATCGCGATTGACCCTATCTGTCATCTTCGGGAACTACCTTCATGTTTATAAACCAACCGCGCGGACCTTCGCGCAGGCATGTGCTTGGCGGCGGCCTTGCGGGGCTCGGCGCGATGCTGATCCTGCCAAGCATAACTTTCGCAATACCTGACACGACCTTAATTCGTGCGATCAGCTTTGACGGCGACACTGTTGTTGCTTTCACTGACCAAGAATTATTGCGCATCTCGACGGCAGGGAAAGTAGAGCGGGTGCCACATGCCCTGTCAGTAACAGCTCTTTCCAACCACCCGGCGAGTTCGGGAACGTTTCTTGCGACGCTCAAGGATGGTGGCTTGCGCCGCAGCCTTGATGGTGGCCGGACATGGGCCAACGTCGGTTTCGGGCTTCCTGCCAATCAAATTACTGCGCTGACCATGGCTGCGCTGGACGCCAACTTGATCTATGCCGCGCTCGCCGAGGACGGTATCTGGCGCAGCAAAGACACAGGCGATACTTGGGAGTTCGTCATGGATCGGCCTTACCTCGATGGTGCAGAACATGATGTGTTGAGCCTCGTCTCGGTTGGAAACCCATCTGGCATGGGTGGATTCTGGCTTTACGCTGGAACCCAAGCGGGGCTGACCCGCGTGCCTGATTGTTTCTGCCGCTGGCAGGACGTGACTGCGGGCGATGCGATGGATGCACTTGCTGCCGGTGAGACGCTACCTCCGCCGAAGCCACTACCCGCAGGAGAGGCCATCGTAGCGCTCGCTCTCGCGCCCGATGCGCCCAAAAGGATCTATGCCGGGCTCATCAGCGGCTTGTGGGTTTCCACGGACGCGGGCGTGAACTGGTCGCTTGTATCTTCTGGAGCGATAAGCGCGCTTGCCGTCAATTCCTCTGACCCCCTGCACCTTGCCGCTATTCGCGACGGCGACCTCTCCATCAGCGGTGATGGTGGCATGACATGGACTTCAACAACCAACTTCAAGGAAATCTGATATGAACACCAAGCTTTCATTGGGCGCTGCTGCTGCCCTCACCGCCGCCGGCATCCTCGGATTTGCCACCTTCGGCATGGCCGAGAGCGAGAACACGCGCGCCACAGACACTGCTGTTACAGTCGCAGCTGACCGCCAGATGACTATCTGGCGCGATCCCTCGTGCGGCTGTTGCGACGCCTATGCTGAGTACATGGAGGGCGAAGGATACCACGTCACCCGGATCGACGACCGCAATTTCGACAAGCGCTCGGTGGATGTTGGTGTGCCTGAGCAAGGGCTGGGATGCCATTTGGCTGAAGTGGACGGATATTACATAAGCGGTCTAGTGCCCGCTGAAATCATCCAGCGCCTGACCACAGAGCGGCCCGAGATCATCGGCATCACGCTGCCGGGCATGCCCAACAACGCGCCCGGGATGGCTGGCAAGAGCGGCACGCTCAAAACCTACGCTTTCGGGGGGGACGAAATTTCGGTCTATTCCAATGAGTGAGTGTCCAATGATTGATATGATGAGCGGGCCGATGATGGCCGCAATGATGGCCGCCGGCGGCCTACTGCTGCTTCTTGTGATCGCGGTGCTGGTGCTAAGCGTCTTGGCACTGATCAAGTTTTTACGGAGGTCATGATGAAACAGCTTGTTCTCACGGGATTGGCTGGCGCTGCGGCATTGACTGCCGTGACTGTCTGGGCCGGAAGCGCAAAGGAGGAACCATTGGCGTTGACGGTTCTGGGCGAGGTGGTGGACGCAGCGATGATCGACCACGGAGAGACTATTTATGCAGAAAACTGCGCCTCCTGCCACGGCACCAAGCTTGAAGGGCAACCCGATTGGCGGCGGCGGTTGGAGAATGGCCGGATGCCAGCCCCGCCCCATGATGCAGATGGCCATACATGGCATCACGCGGACCGACCGCTTTTCACCATCACCAAGCGCGGGGTAGGTGCTGTCGTCCCCGGCTACGATAGCGACATGCCAGCCTTCGAAGGCATTCTGACAGACGCCGAGATCGTTGCGACTCTCGCTTATATCAAGAGCACTTGGCCGGAGCGCGAACGTGCTTTTCAAGCAGAAGTGACGGCGAACGATGAGGGAGGCAAATGAGCGGCGCGGATCACGTGCCCCTGCAGGGCACGCCAGACCCTCTCGATTGCCGCACGGCCTTTGCCTTCTTTCAAGCGCGCTATCGCCAAGGGACGAACCGACCCATCACACAGGTATCAAACGAAGGCCGAAATGCATTCCGTGAACGACGCCATGAAAGCAGCCGAGCCCGAACTCGACCAGGGGTGAACTCATGATCCGCCTGACCGCAGGGCCAAGCGGACCTCATTGTGAAAGAATTACTTCATGAACCAGATCACCTCAGGCTATTCTAGGCTCCGTATCGTCTTGTGGGCGGGCGCGATTGTTGCCGCTGTTCTCGTCCTAACTTTCGCCACGTTCCGAACGGGTGATGACCCCTCGCATCGGGTGACCTATACTGGTGAAGCCGATATCCGCGCGAATTTTTCTTTGATTAATCACGAGGGCCGTTCCGTCACAGAAGTTGACTATGCCGGCCGGTGGCTGCTCGTGTTTTTCGGGTTCACTCATTGCGCCGACATCTGCCCGACGACGCTGGCCTATATGGGAACCGTTCTCGACGTGCTGGGCTTTAAAGCGGAGCACGTAGCGCCTCTATTCGTGACGGTGGACCCACAACGCGACACCGCGGAACTCCTGAAAGAATACGTCGCGGCCTTTCATCCCCGCCTGATCGGATTGACGGGGAGCGAGGCTCAGGTGTCGGACGCTGCAGAATCTTTCAAGGTCTACTACGAGCGTTTCGAAGAGGAAGGATCGCCTGACGGATACCTTATGGCCCATGCTGGCCACATATACCTCATGCGTCCCGATGGTAAATTCGAGGCGGTGTTTTTGGAAAGTGGCCAGCCGCCCGAGGCACTTGCCGAGGAGATAACCATGCGCATTGCAAAAGAGATGAGAAATAAATGATCGGAATTGTTTTGACTGCCGCGACGATATTTGCCGCACCGGTATCTGCCGATGTAATTGTCGCCAGTGGTTGGGCGCGCGCGAGCATACTCGCCTCTCGCCCGGGTGCGGTTTACCTGACCTTGCAGGCCGACCCGTCGGACGCTTTGCTCTTCGTCAGTACACCCGTGGCAAATGCTGCCATTATCCATTCGGTTGAAACCGGCGAGGGTGGAATAGCTCGTATGGGCACTGTCGTGAGGCTTCCGCTTGCGGCTGGCGCGGTAGTCACGATGGAACCAGGAGACATGCACATCATGCTGATGAAACTTACCAAAAAGCTGGTGGAGGGCGAAAGCTTTCCTCTGACCCTAACCTTCGAAAATACGGGTGAGATGACGATAGATGTCCCGATCCTCGGCATCGCAGCCAAGTGTCCCGCGAAGGCAACGCAATGAGAGTGATAGGATTGGCTGCCGCACTTTTTGTCGCAACGCCTGTATTGGCCAATCATCCGGGCGACAATCTGAACCAGATGATCGCCGCCAAAGAAGCTGCCTTCGAGGCTGTCACCCCTCGACCAGCGCCCGTATCGGAGTGGACGAACAATGCCGGCGATGTCGTCGGAATGGAGGAATTGAAAGGCAAGATCGTCGTCGTCAGCTTCGCGCCATCCGATTGCGGGGCACCCTGCGTGCACCAACAGGCCAAGTTGGCAGAAACGCTCGCCTTCCTGAACGCCAGCCCTATGCGCGAGATGGTGCAATTCGTCACGCTGGGCGATGGACAGGTCGCGACGCCAGCAGGATTTGACAACTGGACAGGGGGACGGTCGTCAGACGGCAATACTATAGGCGACTTGGCCGCTGCTTTTGCCATCGGGAGTAACCGAGGCGGTGAAGCACCAATTATCCATTTGTTCGACCGCAAGGGGCAGCAGATAGGATTATTCCACGGCTCCGAGTTCGTGCCGCTGAACCTCGTTTTCTATATCAACGGGCTGACCAATGCGCACCCTCATCCCGAACCCGGCTTGTTCGAGCGTCTGTTCGGGTGGCTGTTATGACATCATCGCTCACGATAGACAGACAGAACTGGCTCGCTGCTTTGCGCCGCTTTGCGCTTATCACGCTGATTGGGCATTTGGCCTGGGAAGCCGCACAAATACCGCTCTACACAATCTGGGTCGAGGGCACGTGGGGTGAAATTACCCTTGCTGTTCTGCATTGCACTGGGGGCGACGTTCTGATTGCCATGAGCAGCCTGCTGCTGGCGCTCTTTGTTTTCGGCTCGGGGGCTTGGCCGCGGGAACGGGCAATTCCGGTTCTGATTGC
>JAPKCR010000260.1 GCA_026421135.1 Sulfitobacter sp.
CGATTGGGGTGACCACCCATGAAATCGACATCTACGCGGGTCGGACATTGACGACCGAAATCTGGTACCCTGCCCACGTAGACACTTCGCCCGGCACCGTTTATCACACAGTGCTGCGTGATGGTGTCACCCCAACGATGTTGCACGGATCAGCCAGCCGCAATGCGCGGCCCGCGCGGGGGACAGCGCCGCTGATCGTGATCTCGCACGGGTATCCGGGCAACCGGTTTTTGCTAAGCCATTTGGCAGAAAGCCTTGCTGCGCGTGGCTATGTCGTGGCCGCCGCCGATCATTTGGGCAGTACGTATGAGGACCAGCAAGCGTTTGATGTCACCTTGGTGAACCGTCCAATGGACCAACGCGGTGTGATCGACGGGATGGCAACGCTGGGCGGTGATCTGGGCAGTTTGGTGGATTGCGAAAACGTCGGGCTGATCGGATACTCGATGGGCGGTTACGGGGCGTTGGTGTTTGGCGGTGCCGGTCTTGCGAAAACCGCTATGAATCACCCGCGTGCAGGCGATAGCGGCGCACTGGCGCAACATCTGGCGCGATCGGACAGCCACGCAGGTTTGCGCGACCCTCGGCTGAAAGCGATCATACCGATCGGCCCGTGGGGCAACGACCAAGGGATGTGGGATGCGTCGGGGTTGGCGCAGATGGACACGCCGATGCTGATGATGGCAGGCACGTCTGACGATGTGTCAAATTATGCAGCGATGCGCGAGGTGTTTGAAGGCGCTGCCAGCGACCGCTATCTGCTGAGCTTCGAGAACGCTGGCCATAACGCCGCCGCGCCTATTCCGGCCCCAACTGAAAGCTGGGCCATGTCCGATGTGCTGGGCTGGGCCCCGTTTGACCACTATGCTGATGCGGTATGGGATACGTTGCGGATGAACAATATCGCCCAACATTTTGCAGCGGCCTTTATGGGACTGCATCTGCGCGGCGAGGATAGGGCAGCCTATTTGGATGGCAGCACGTGGCAGGGATTCGCCCCCGACACGGCATTGGGCCTGACGCTGGAACATTTACCAGCGCGATAAGATGCATTTTCGGGGAGGGGAATTATATGACAAACCATTGGACTGAAACAGTCGAGCTGAACGGAAACCCGTTTTTCGTCCGCCATTGGGGGGACAAGGACGCGCCGAAGCTTTTGATGTTGCATGGTTTTCCGGAATATTCTGGCGCGTGGAACGATCTTGCCCCACTGTTGGCAACACGTTTCCATTGCATAGCCCCCGACCAGCGGGGTTATGGTCAAAGCTGGCGACCTGCCGAGGTTGAACATTATAAAACAGCGAAACTGGTGTCGGACATGGTAGCCTTGATCGGCGACGATCCGGTGATTTTGCTGGGCCATGACTGGGGGGCGTCGGTCGCCTATGCGCTGACAATCGGGCGGCCTGATCTGGTGTCGAAACTGATCATCATGAACGGCGTCCACCCCGCCCCCTTCCAGCGCGAGCTGGCCAAAGGCGGGCCGCAAACCGATGCCTCGCAATATATCCATTTTCTGCGCCGTGAAGGGTCAGAGGACATGTTGGCCGCCGATGATTTCGCCAAGCTTATGGGGTTGTTCTCAGCGCATATGGATATGGATTGGCTGCACGGCGAGACGCTAGCGGGCTACAAGACAGCTTGGCGCGACGCCTCGGGCTTGCGCGGCATGGTCAATTGGTACCGCGCGTCGCCCTTGAAAATCGGTGAGACAGGCGAGGCGATTGACAATGCGCTGTCCTTTGATCCGGCACGGTTGCAAGTACACTGCCCGCATCTGCTGATCTGGGGCGAAGACGACACAGCACTGATGCCCGCATCCACACAAGGGCTTGAGGACTATGCCTCCGATCTGACCCGCGTCGTCATCAAGGGCGCAGATCACTGGCTGCATCATCAAAAGCCGCGCGAAGTTGCGGATGTGATTTTGAACTGGCTGTGATGCGCCGCCTGCGCGCCCGCTATTTCTTGGCCCGCGTAAAGACCATCTTTTGGTCATGCAGATCCGTCGGGTCGCCCAGCCACGCATAGACCAGCAGCGCCGGCTCGCGGTCGCCCACTGTGATGCGATGCAGATGCTCTGGCGGGTTAAAGATCATAGAACCGGGGACATAAACGCCTTGGTTGTTCTCGGACACGGCCCCCGACAGGCACACATAGCTTTCAGTGATGCCCTTGTGGGAATGCGCAGGATAGGTGCAACCTGGGGCGAATAGCACAACGCCCAGTATGATCTCCTTGCTGATCACCGGCCCTTGGGCGCTGGCAATCTCGGCATAGGCATAACTGTTTGCCAATCCCTTTGGCACTTTTTCATAGCCATATTGCCAGCTTAGATGCTGTGAAACCGCGTCCAGCGCACGCACGGTCGGGGCCAAGGCCCCTTGCCGCCCCTCGTCCAGCGCCCGGCGCAAATGGGCGGTCACCGGTTTTTCTGCACGCGGTTGCAAGCACACTTCGGCATTTGTTCTGATCAACCGTGCAATAGCCTCGCGGGCCTTGCGCTGGTGTGTCCTGATCTTGTCACTGCCGCCCGCGGGCAGATAGCGATATAGCTCATCACATTCTTGCAGCATATAGCGCCAGTTCGGGGCATCGCGTAATGTGGTGGTCTTTGTCATGGGAACCTGCGGATAGGGCGAATTTAAGACGCTGAGAACAGCAACATTCCGAACGAAATCGATGGTTTGCGAAAACATCCGCCCTTCCCCCGCCCTGCGTGCTCTGGCATAGTAGGACCCTAATAAAAAGCAACAGACAGGCAGGCCCCCATATGTCCGATCTACTTTCCGGTGCGCAGCCGAAGGCCAAGGAATACGACGCCTCATCGATTGAGGTGCTCGAGGATATGGAGCACGTTCGCCTGCGCCCCGGTATGTATATCGGGGGCAAGGACGATCGCGCATTGCATCACATGGTCGCTGAAATCATCGATAACTCGATGGATGAGGCGGTTGCGGGCCATGCCACGTGGATCGAACTGGAACTGCACGAGAACGGTCATGTCACCGTGCGCGACAACGGGCGCGGCATTCCAATTGACCCGCACCCCAAGGACCCCAGCAAATCCGCCCTCGAAATCATTTTCTGCACCCTGAACGCGGGTGGCAAATTTTCGGGCGATTCGTATGAGACATCGGGCGGTCTGCACGGCGTCGGCTCATCCGTGGTGAACGCCTTATCCGACCATCTGCGGGTCGAGGTCGCCCGAAACCGCGAACTGTTCGCGATGGAGTTTTCGCGCGGCAAGCCCCAAGGCAAGCTTGAGAAAATCGGTGCCGCCCCGAACCGGCGCGGGACTGCGGTGACCTTTCACCCTGATCCGGACATCTTTGGCGGGTTGAAACTGAAACCTGCGCGGCTGTTTGCGATGGCGCGATCCAAGGCATACCTGTTTTCGGGCGTTGAAATCCGTTGGAAATGTGCGCAGGCCGATGGCGACACCCCAACCGAGGCGACGTTCCACTTTCCCGGCGGTTTGTCGGATTTTCTGAACGAAACCCTCAGCGGATCAACCACCTATGCCGAAGCACCCTTTGGCGGAACGGTGGATTTCCGCGAAAAGTTCAATGCACCGGGCAAGGTCGAATGGGCGATCAACTGGACGCCGTCGCGCGACGGATTCATCCAGTCGTACTGTAACACCATCCCCACCCCCGAAGGCGGCACCCACGAGGCCGGATTCTGGTCTGCAATCCTGAAAGGGGTCAAGGCGTATGGCGAATTGGTCGGCAACCGCAAGGCTGCCACCATCACCCGCGATGATCTGATCACCGGCGGCTGCGCGCTGGTGTCGTGCTTTATCCGCGAACCGGAATTCGTGGGCCAGACCAAGGACCGTCTGGCCACGGTCGACGCACAGCGCATGGTCGAGAACGCCGTGCGCGACCACTTTGACAACTGGCTGGCGGCCGATACGAAATCCGCCGGTGCGATCCTTGATTTCCTTGTCCTGCGAGCCGAAGAACGCATGCGCCGCCGTCAGGAAAAGGAAACCGCGCGCAAGACCGCCACGAAAAAGCTGCGCCTGCCCGGCAAGCTGACTGACTGTACGTCGAAAACCCGCGAAGGCACCGAACTGTTCATCGTGGAGGGCGACTCTGCTGGTGGATCGGGCAAGGGCGCGCGCAACCGTGTGAACCAAGCGCTTTTGCCGCTAAAGGGCAAAATCCTCAACGTGCTGGGTGCTGCCTCTGGCAAACTGAACACAAACGCCGAAATCAATGACCTGTGCGAAGCGTTGGGCGTTGGAATGGGCAGCAAATTCGTACTGGACGATCTGCGCTATGACAAGGTCATCATCATGACCGACGCCGACGTTGACGGTGCGCATATCGCGGCGCTGCTGATGACGTTCTTTTACACCCAAATGCGCCCGATGATCGACGCAGGGCATCTGTACCTTGCCTGCCCGCCGCTGTACCGGCTGACCCAAGGGGCCAAACGCGTCTATGTGTCCGATGACGCGGAAAAGGACCTGTGGCTGGAAAAGGGTCTGGGCGGCAAAGGCAAGATCGACCTGCAACGCTTCAAAGGCTTGGGCGAGATGGACGCCAAGGATTTGAAAGAAACCACAATGGACCCGTCTTCACGCAAACTGATCCGCGTCACAGTCCAAGAGGACATCCCCGGCGAGACCAGCGATCTGGTAGAGCGTCTGATGGGGAAGAAGCCCGAGCTGCGCTATCAGTATATTCAGGACAACGCGCAGTTTGTGGAGGAG
>JAPKCR010000261.1 GCA_026421135.1 Sulfitobacter sp.
GATGCACGCCCGAAGAAAACACCGCACTGGCCGAAGGCACGTCCCCCGCACATGACGCCAGACTGTTCTGAAACAACGCGTTCGATCCCCACTGTTCATAGGAGATCGCTATTTCGGGGTTTTGCAGGACAAAGGCCTCAATGATCGGCTGCAACACATCTATATCGGTGGTAGAGCGCAAGACCAGTGTGACTTCGGCATTCGCGCCCGGGGCGGAAATCTGCGCGGTTTTTTCCTGCGCCGCAAGGGTGGCCGGTACAAGCAGTGCGAACTTTAGAAAAACTGATAGCAAGCTAGTGCGCATCCTCGCCCCCCATCGCTGGGAAGGCTATGGTCACCCTGAACCCGCTCTCGTCCTTACCGACATGCATGCTACCGTGAAACGCCTCGGCGACGGCGTTCACAATTGAAAGACCTAAGCCCGCGCTGGTGCCCTTTGAGGCGGCGAAGCGTTCAAACCGCGCGCCGATCTGCGCCAGCACCTCCGGCGTAGGACCACCTCCCGCATCGGCAACCCAGATTTCTGCAACTGCGCCCTTGCGCGTCACCCCGATGCGGATTGGTGATTTCCCATGTTTCAGCGCGTTGGTCAGCATATTCTTTACCGCTTCGCGCAGCGAGATTTCATCGGCCAAGACCATCACCTCATCGCCGTCGATGACCAACTCGACCACCGCCTCGGGCGACAGGACCATGTGATCCTCCAACTCGGCCACATGCAGGGCGATGTCGCGAAGATCGACAGGCTCTGGCGGGGCGTTATCGGTGCGGTGGATCACCATCGCCCGCGATAACATCTGATCAAGCAGGCTGCCCAAGGACCGCGTGCGTTTCAGCAGCCGCTCCAACCCCTGTTGTTGCTCTGCCGAAGCGCCCTGTTCCGCCACCAACTCTGCATGGGCACGGATCGCCGCAACCGGTGTGCGCAACTGGTGGGCAGCATCCGAGATCAGATTGCGCATCGCGCCGACTTGGCGGTCAAGACGGCGCATGAACTGGTTCATCGCTGCAATCGCGACAGTCACCTCGGCGGGCCCTTGGGTCGGCATCGGCGTGAGGTCGTAGGGGTCACGCCTGAGCAGATCAGAGGCCATGTGCTGCAGCGGGCGCATGGTCGAGCGGATTACGAAAAACGCGCAGACCATCAGGATCAGACCCGCAACCCCCACGCCCATAAGCGCAGTTTTAGTCAGCTCGACCGCCATTGCGTTGCGCGCCCTGAGCGTGTGCCCCACGGTGAAATACACCGTGCCGGAATAGTCCCGCTCGGCAAAGCGGCGGGCGACAGTGGCAAACCGCGCAGCCTCCCCGTGTAGCTTGGCGTCAAACAACACCTGATCGCCCCCATCGCGGGTTACCGGGGCGGTGTCATAGCCGGTCAGCAAGTTGCCGTCAGCTTCGCGCACCGCATAGGAAATCCGGTCATCCAAAGCCAAGGACAACAACGAAAATGCCGATACCGGCAGATTCACGACAGGCGCGCCGTTCACGATTTTGGTGGATTCCGCGATATCTTGGGCCGCGCCGACCAGCAACCGGTCATAAGACTGTCTTGCGGCCTGTTTGCCATAGGTCAGCGCAGCGATGGCCACGATCACCCCGCCCGAAGCCAGCAGGGCCAAGACCCCCAGCATGACCCGCGACATAAGCGATGTGCGAAACGGCACCGCCACGCGCGCCCTGCTGTCATTCACCTTCAATGATCCGGTAGCCCAAGCCGCGTTGGGTTTCGATCAGCGCCCCCGAGCCTGCAATCTTGCGGCGCAGCCGCCCGATATAAAGCTCGATCGCGTTCAGCCCGACGTCGACATCATCAAAGGAATATATGCGTTCATATAGCCGCTCTTTGCTGATCGTCTGTCGCGGGTGACGCAGGAGCACACCTAAAAGAGCCGCCTCGCGCCGCGTCAGTTCAAGCCGATTGCCTGAGTGATCGGCGCTGAGCGTGGCTGGGTAAAACGACAGCTCTGCGACCTTCAGGACATCGCTTTTCTGATCGTTTTCACGGCGCAACAGGGCACGCAACCGCGCCTCGAGCTCGCGGTGGTCAAAGGGTTTCACAAGGTAGTCGTCGGCCCCCAGATCAAGGGCACTAACACGGTCATCCACTGAGAAGAGCGCCGTAAGCATAAGCACTGGCGTCCGGTCGCCGCGATTGCGCAGGTCGCGCAGCAGGTCGGTTCCGAGCCCGTCTGGCAGATTGATATCCAGCACCACCGCATCATAGCGCTGGACCGCCAGATGCCCTTCGGCCTCGGCGACGTTTTCGGCCAGATCGCAAGCCATGCCCGAGCGCGCCAAACGCGTGACGATGGCTTCTGCCATGTCTGTAGCATCCTCGACGATCAGAATTCGCACCGCTGTTTTTGCCCCCGGTTAAGGATCTGAATTGCCGTTATGCCCCAAGTGACAGGTTCGTGACAGGTTTAATGGGTACCTCCCTTACTTAGCCCGCTGGGAGGATTCTGTAAATTGCAGATGGATAGGCGGCGCGACAGGTGACCGCGCCCGCGTGCGCGCAACAAATATTTTGGAGGAAACACATATGTTCAAATCAACCCGCCTTACTCTGGCTGCCCTGCTAGTCGGCGCATCTGCGTTGACGGCAACTGCTGAAGGCTTCACCCCCGAGAACCCCGAATGCATCGCTCCCGCCAACCCTGGCGGCGGTTGGGATTTCACTTGCCGCCAGGTGGGTAAATCCATGCAGGACCAAGGCTTGATCGAGAAAACCATGCAGGTCGTGAACCTCGCTGGTGGCGGCGGCGGTGTGGCTTTTGCCGAAGTCGTTAACAAGCGCAACGATGACAATGACCTGATCGTTGCAGCTTCGGCGGCGACATCGACCCGTCTGGCGCAGGGTGCCTATCCTGGCAACAACATGAACGAAGTGCGCTGGCTGGCCTCTATCGGTGCAGACTACGGCGTGATCGCCGTCGCGGCAGACAGCGAGATTGCCGACCTCAAAGGCCTGCTTGACGCGATGAAGAACGACTCCACGTCGATCTCGATTGCTGGCGGTTCTGCGGTCGGTGGCTGGGATCACCTCAAGGTTTTGATCGCGGCGGATGCCTATGGCATCGACGATGTGCGTTCGATCAAGTACATCGCTTTTGATGGCGGCGGCGAGGCTGTGACCCAGCTTTTGGCAGGCTCAGTGCAGGCGTTTACCGGTGACGTTTCCGAGGCCAAAGGTTTCGTCGAAAGCGGTGACATCCGTGTGCTTGCCGTTCTTGCGCCCGAGCGTCTGGACGGCGATTTTGCCCAGTTCCCCACAGCGCGCGAACAGGGCGTTGATGCGATTGGTGCGAACTGGCGGGGGTTCTATGCGCCGGGCGGCATGTCGGACGAAGCCTATGAAGGTTGGGTCGAAAAAATTGGTACGCTCTATGCCAGCGACGAGTGGAAAGAAGTGATGGCCACCAACGGCATGGCCCCGCTTGATCTGCAAGGTGCCGCCTTCCAGGAGTTTGTTGCAAACTCCGTCGCGCAGATTGAAGAGATCTCCCGCGAGATTGGCATCATCGAGTAACCAAATCTACTCTGCGGGGCGCGCGATGGCTGCGCCCTGCTCCTTCCCCCATTCTAGCCCCAGAAAAAGGAGATCGCCATGAGTGATCGAATTTTCGGCGTGTTCGGCATACTTCTCGCCATCGGTTTTGCCATCGCGGCCAGCCTGATCAAAGAGAGCTTTCTGTCAGACGCCGTTGGCCCCAAGGCCTTTCCTTATATCATAGCCGCTGTTCTCGGGCTTTCGAGCGCCGTGATCGCGCTGCGACCTGACCCCGAGCCTGTCTGGCCGCCGCTGGGGCAATTGATTGAAATCCTCGCCGCTACGGTAGTGATGATCCTTTATGCGCAACTGTTGCCCGTGGTTGGTTTTGTCATCGCCACCGCATTTGCCGCCGCTTACCTGTCATGGCGGCTCGGCTCGACCATTCTGGGGGCCTGCATGACAGGCGTCGGAACATCCGTCGGGATTTATGCGGTGTTTCATTTGGTGCTGGGGCTTTCGCTTGCCCGCGGCCCGCTCGGCTTTTAGGGGTCAATACATTGGATACATTTTCGAACCTCGCGGATGGCTTTGTCATCGCCCTGACATGGCAAAATATCGGCCTTGCGCTGCTGGGCTGTTTTCTGGGCACTATCATGGGCGCGCTGCCCGGTCTGGGCCCGTCAAACGGTGTTGCGATCCTTATTCCGCTGGCCTTCACCTTGGGTCTAGCTGCGACACCTTCGCTGATCTTGCTCACTTCCGTTTATTACGGGGCGATGTATGGCGGGCGGATTTCGTCGATCCTGCTCAACATTCCGGGTGACGAGCCAGCGATGATGACCTGTCTCGACGGCTACCCGATGGCGCAAAAAGGCATGGCTGGCGAAGCGCTGTCGCTCTCGGGCATCTCGTCCTTTGTCGGCGCGTTCTTTGCTACATGGGGGTTGATCCTGCTGGCCCCTCAGCTTGTCAAAATCGCACTGCTGTTCGGCCCTGCCGAATACTTTGCACTCTTTGCCTTGGCGTTTATGACCTTGGGTGGCGTGTCTTCGACCAACCAAGCCAAATCGGCCTTCGCGGCCGCATTGGGGTTGGGCTTTGCGATGATCGGCGTCGACTCTCAAACAGGCGTGCCGCGCTTCACCTTTGGCGAGGTCCATCTTTACGACGGGCTTGATTTTCTGGTGGCGATTGTCGGCCTCTTTGCCCTGTCCGAAGTGTTCA
>JAPKCR010000262.1 GCA_026421135.1 Sulfitobacter sp.
GGCGGGCCAAGCAATTTCCCAAGGTTTAAGGATGCCACTTATTCCTTGCCTCGTGTGTTTTGTTACGCTTGGAGCCGCGAACGGAACCCTATGTGTGGGCTCGAAGTTGCCGTTCGACGCGCCTGCACATCAAAAAATTTTCCATCGCAGCCTTAAACGTCCGCTTTCTTCAAGTTGACCATTTTACATTGCGAGCGCAGCGAACTTCCGCTTTCCGCCCTTATTGTCGGATGGCGTAGAGCATCACACCTACCACTCCCGAGGAAAGGCTGACGTCTTCGGGATGGGTAGGTGGGCAAGATCTTGGGCCAGCATCGAAGTCCTAGAAAATCTACACTGATTACATGGGGATGCGTTCCGTGGCCGGCAGGTCCCGTGGATCAATTCTGCCTGTATTTTCTAATTGACGCAGATCGCATGTTTTTGACGTCTATTTATCGCAATCTGATGGTGCCTTTGCAAATAGCCGGAGAGATCCAGCTACAAAAACCACCAATGATGCATGGGGATCTTGGTCTGGAGCCGCTGCGCGCGCGAGGCCGATGTGCAGTGGCCCTAGAAACTGTGGAACACAAACCTACCTCTACCCACCTATGTCTATATCCACCCCTCCAAGCATCTGTCCTTCAGCGTCATCTCACAGCAGAGTATTTGATCACCCAAGACGAACATACAGCTGATGGCAAAAGCGTCGGGACGTGCCGTATACCCACAATCGACCTACGGCTTCTTCCATCGCTTTGTCAGTTTATCGAGTGCGTCGCCCACCGCCTTGTTCATCTCCGGCCAATCGACCAAGCCCATGCCCTCTCTGTCGTATTTCCGGGGCGTAGGATTCATAGCCTCTCTTTCAGCTAGTATGCCGCCCGATGCTTCAACTCGACGCCGTAGCCCCCCCCGTGATTCATCTGAGAGATTGATTGGCCAACATTTTCGGTAGCATCCAACAGCAGAGCGAACGGAAGCCGAGGGCAGCGAGAAGGCGCGCTCCTTGGGTGCCTTTTAAGGGATGTTCCCCGGATACCGTTTGGCGATCACAGCCGCTATGCGAAAGCTGATCTTTACCGCAAATGCCCTTTTGCGGGATCAACGGAAATGGACACAAAACCTGGCTTGACCAATGCAGATACTGGGCGATTGGTGGTTTTACCGCGCAGCAATAGAAGCTTGCGCCGCGATTCCATTGAGTAGGGCTGTTTTCAGCTTTTTCGCAGAGAACGGTTTTTGGAGCAGTTCGATTTTGCCAGGTAGTAGCACTTCGTCGCGTTTCATTGTGTCGGAAAATCCGGACATAAAGACGACAGCGAGGTCCGCAAAACTCTTGGTCAGTTCCGAAGCGACGCTGTGGCCGTCCATTGCATCTGGTAGGATGATGTCGGAAAGCAAGATGTCGATATGCGGTGATTTGCGGGCCAGTTTGAGGGCGGACTTGCCGTCTGCCGCAGAACTGACGATGCAGCCAAGGGATCTGATCTGAGCGGCAATCGTTTTACGCAGACCCTCGTCATCTTCGACTAGGAACACGTGCCGACCCTTTAACGAGTCACCAGAAGACGTGGTCGCAGTCGCAACTGCGGTTGTGGTCGCGTCGTCCGAACTGGTGCAGTCGCGTGGCAAATAAAGTTTGACTGTCGCGCCTTGGCCAAGTTCCGAGTACAATTTGAGATGCCCACCAGACTGTTTGGCAAATCCAAAGGCCATCGACAGGCCCAAGCCCGTACCCTGACCAACGTCTTTCGTGGTAAAGAACGGCTCGAACGCTCTTTCGAGTGTTCCAGCGGACATGCCTTCACCGGAATCCGTAACCGAGATGCAAACATACTCTCCGACGACGGCATCCAAATTTTCAGCAGCGTCGTTATCGTCAAGGCTGGTGTTGTGAACCCCGATGGTCAGCGATCCACCGTCAGGCATGGCGTCCCGCGCGTTTAACGCTAGGTTCAAAAGCACCGCCTCTAGTTGGGCGCGGTCAGCTTTCACCGTCCATAGGTTCTTATCTGTAAGGATCTTCAATTTGATTTTCGCACCGACCGATGTTTCGATCAGACCGATCGACTGGTTTACCAATAATGATACGTCGATGACCTTTGGTATAAGCGTTTGTTTGCGCGCGAAAGCCAGCAGGCCTTGGGTCAGGGTCGCGCCGCGTTCGACAGCGATAAGCGCGGTTTGCAAATAGCCGATGGACGGTTCGTTTTTTGCCTCGTCGCGGATCAGTTCCAGGTTGCCGGATATCACCGCCAGAATATTGTTAAAGTCATGGGCGATGCCACCGGTCAGCTTGCCTATAGCCTCTAGCTTCTGAGATTGCAGCAACTGTTCCTTGATCAAATACATCTCTGTCACGTCTTGCGCGACGATATCAAAAATATCACCGCGACCATCTGGGATTTCCTTGGCCAAGAAAATCTTTCGAATATGCCGATACTCGCCGCCAACCATCCGTACGCGACCCGTAACCGAAAGACTTTGCCCGCGCGTGATCCGCCGTTTAGTCGCACTGCGCTGGACCAGTTCATCCGGGTGGGACATACCGCCGATAATATCTCTGTCTATGGACAACTGAAGCATTTCATCGACCGACTTGCCGTGCATTTCGGCGTAGTTTTCATCGCATTCCTGAAACCGGTCCAACGTCTGGTCGGAAGTAGCATAGCCAAGTCCGGCCAGTTTTGCCGCTTGGGCTAACCGTATTTGATTGTGGGAAATTTCGCTCTGCGAGGCAAGAATCTGGTCGCGCATTTCATGGATCGACAACACAAGTTCGTCGATCTCTTTTGTCGCACCGAAATGATCCTTATCAATTCTGAACGCGCGCCAGTCGGCGGGTCGTTGGCGCAGGCCAAGGGCAATCTGTTTGATTGGTGACAGCACATAGAAATTCAGCAACTGTTGAATCAGGAAAATCGAGAGCAGAGCAGTAGATGCGGCAACGGCTATCAGCTGAATGACCCGCCCCCGAGCCAGAGCCCAAGTTGGATCCCGCGATGCCTCTAGTGTCAGGACACCAAGCTGCACAGGGCCATTTATTTGTGGATATTCCAGAGAATATTTCACGATAAAGGCCGAAGGATCCTGTCCCAACGTTCCCGCCTGTATTAGTAATCCGCTCTCGTCGGCAATCATGGCTCCCGTGATTTGGCCAAATTTGACATACGCATCCAGCTTGGATTGAACGGCCCGAATGTCCAACTGCCAAAGGTACTCTTTGATCAGCCCGATATCGTCCGCTACGGTGTTCTGAACGGCATTTTCAAGTTGGCTATTGGCGGTTCGATACGCGACTACACCGCTCATTATGCCTGAGATGGCTAAGATGACCAACATCGGTACCGCGATAGATACTGCAGCCTTAAAACCCAACCCCGAGCGAAACGAAAACCTCATCGACGTTACTCCGCTCCGGGAATGTAGCTTGAAATTATCGCATCATAGGTGCCATCGGCTTTCATAGATAGCAATGCGTCATTCAGCACTCCAACTTTGTCGGTATGCTTCTTGTTAAGATACAAAAACAGGTCGACGTGGCGTTGTATCTTGGTTACCGACGGTCGGCGCATTCCCTTTTCAGCAGCCAGATACCGTGCAGGTGCAACCGTAAGGAATGCGTAGTCAATCCGGTCACGTTCTAGCATATTCAACAAGGCTTCTGCATTTGCGACAACGGTGCTGTTTTTGTGTTGCGCGAATATCTGTTCGAACACGTTCCATCCTCGAACATAGCCGATGCGGTATTCCGCAAAACCATCCCATGCCTGAACATCGCTTGCCGGCTCATAGTATAAACCCGCAAAAGTTACATAAATGATCGGTTCGGGCACTTTGATAAGACTTTCAAAGTCATTTGGGTCCAATTCGATTCTTGCGGCGTCTCCGTCGAACAATGCGAGATTAGCGTTTCTGAGCCCACGGGCAGGCGGCACATTTACAAGTTCGTATCGCATCCCGGCGCGCGCGAACATTTCATTCAGGATTTTGTCCAGATAGCCGTCTTTGGCCTCGGTAGTCACCGGCGGAAGCGTCGCGTTGGACAGGTATATCGGTTCTGTCAGGGACTGCGCAACAAGGGATCTAGGGGCAATCGCCAAAAGAAGAATTGCGGCTATGACGGAAATCGCCTTGATCCGGGAAAAGCAAGTCACGTGAGCCACGTCAGGCTTGCGTTGATTGGCAAATACCATCTGCTGCTCTTCCCGTTCAAAGGGGTTGCAAATCACCTTTGGAAATTCTTCGATGTCCGCGATTGCCGTGATTTTTTCCAGCGCAGTATTGCCACTTCCGCCGGAAATCTTGACCGCCAAAATACCATTTCGCCGATCCGCATTTTTGCTGACCACCTCTAACACCGTCGTCGGTCCAAGCCACATATACCCAAGGGATGCAGCGGGGGCCGTTATATTATTAGCTGCGATAATCGTGCCGCAATCGACGTAATTTTCGGACCTTTGCGCCTGCAAATTTATCGAGTTACTCATGGTATCGCCCAAAATGAAGTCATCATCGATCATATACACAAGTGGGGGTATCAGACAAATTCGAACTCGCCGCTGTCTGGCGTCGAAGATACCGAATTTTGGTTTGGGTATGCTTAATCTGGGCCGGGGTTAGCGCGCCCAGATTATTTAAAAAGACGGCGACCCCCAGAAAATGTCACGATCAAAGAGCGCTATGGAAGTCACTGAATACGACGCGCGCAAGCTGCAAGGCAATGCTGTC
>JAPKCR010000263.1 GCA_026421135.1 Sulfitobacter sp.
CGTAGAAACAGTATCGCCGATGAGCACCCTCATTGAAGCGATGCAAAGCACAAATACGAATTTGACAGCGGGTTTTGGGCCAGATTGGTTGGAAGCCATGAGCAATGTAGGCCATGAAATGCTGACTTTCATGTCAGAACGCGTCAAACAGGACATCCAAACCCAACACGAGCTTTTGCAGGCTAAGGGCATTGCCGAGGTCCAGGAGATTCAGGCTGAGTTCCTCAAGAAAGCACAGAGTGATTACGCGGCTGAGATGGCCAAGCTGGTGGATCTAGGTACAGTTCACAAAAAACACACCACTCCAGTTTGAAGGTGTAGATCCTAACACTGGCCGATTGGACCAGTCGCCTTGAAATAAAGCGGCTGGCCACAGAACTACTTCGGTCCGGCTCGTTATAGCCGCCCGATTGTCCAGTTTGTCATTTCTGGCAACAGTTCATTCAGGACCGTCTGAAAGGTCGCCACGATCTCTTTGGGATTGTCGGATGCAATCTGCTGTGACTGAGAAAACCGGCGGGATCCGACAACACGCTGATCTTTGTCATTAATAATGGTCAGATCAAAATCTACCTGCACCTCGAAGATGTCATCCGCCAACGCGATCACCTCGAACCCGTCGATACGCACCAGCAGGGCGTTATCCGGAATCGGGCCTGCGTCGCTCCGCCCGACATATGCCACGCGGCCAGTCTCTGAGATGCTGCGGATCAGCAGGGATTGAACCATAGCCGGTATTTCATCGCTCCAGCGGGCATCGGGCAGGTAAGTGATAGACGCGGCATCGGGTTTGATCATCATCCGATCAGTGGTCAATGCGGCCGAAGCCTGTGGACGCGCGACCAGCAAGGTGCGTGATGTGCGGCGCCCTTTTTTGGATCCGGCAGCTGGGCGCAGATCGTAGGTATTTAGCGGTTTGGTCGCGGCATTAATCGACGTGATAGCGCTGCACCCGCTGAGGGCACATAGAGCACCCAGCAAGGCACCGCGGCGGGTCAAATTGGACATCTATCTATCTCCTATATTCGGGAACACGACCGTCGAGAAGGAACCGCGCAGGGTCACGCTCAATCCGGCGTGACAAATCGCCAAGGGTCTTTACAAGTGTACGCGCCTCGGCTGCAAGGCGGGTAAATTCAGGCAGGCCCCTGTTTGCAAAATCCCCGATGCCAGGTGTGCTTTTTGCAACTGCTGACTGGATCTGGCGGGCGACAGCATCGCTTCGGGCGATAAGGGCGCGTAATTCAGAGGTTATAGTGGGCATGTCTTTTGCAACCTCGCTGACCGCCTGACTGATCTGGCCCGATGCCGTGCGAATTTCCGACATCATGGGTCCAACATCAGTGTCCAAAACCTTGGTCGCCGCGTCGAAAGAGGTTTGGGCGGATCCCAACGCGCCTTCGGCGACAGCCAGTGTCGTATCTATTGCGTTCAGGCTACTTTGCGCCTTGATGAACAATCCATTTGCCGAGGAAATGGCCTCCTGAGCCTCTTTTAACATGGGATCAAAGCGTTCTGTCAGATTTGCAGCAACGTCATCGACAGCCTTGCTGGCGGTCGCGACGCCGGTGCGGATGTCGGTCATAATCGCGGGCACATCATTCACAACAACTGTCTGGATTGTCGCGATGGCAGTTCTGGCATCGGCCACAACCACGCGTGCTTCTGACACCAACAAGGTGCCGTCGCCATCGACCAGATGGTCAAAGCTGTTTGATGCTTCGGTCACAGCGTTAAAGGCGGTGTTGGCCTCTTTCAGCGATCCTTCAAGTTCGATCAAGCGTGCGTTCAGAAGATCTGCCGTCTTGAAAAACCCGTCTAGTGTCGCGCCAGATCGTGATTGTAAATCAGCGATAGCTGCGTTGGTCAGAGATGCGGCCTCGGCCACTTGGGCAAGGATATCCGGAACCTGGCCCCGCAGGATAAGCTTTGCCTGGTCAAAAGTCTCTTCGGCGCTAGCGATTGCGTCAACCGACCCGGCAAGCGCCTTGTCTGCCTTTTCAAATGCGCCCGTCGCTGCGGCCAATGTACTGTCGGCCTGGTCAAGCGTGGTGGTGACAGAGGCACCGATTATGTCCAATCGGTCTGTGAATAGCGTAATTTTCGCGGTTGCATCCCGTACCGTGCCGGATATCTCTGAAAAATCATTCAACGCCTGATCCAGACGACCCGATGACGCCTCAAGATTGGACAGGATATTGGTGATATGAGTTTGGTTTTCCGGCCCCGTCAAAGTCTGAAATTGTTTCAGCAGCTTTGTTGCCTCAAGCAGCAGATCGGGGGCGTCCTGCACAAGCGTTTGCACAGTTGAGCGTCGTGAAGGAATGATCATCCAGCCATCGGCGGTTGCCGTTAAAGGGGCGGCAGTCGGTGTGCCGCCCGTCAACGAAATATACGAAACGCCAGTGACCCCTTGAGATTGCAGTTGCGCGACGGTATCGGATCGAACCGGCGTGTCAGCTTCGATTTCAATCGTTGTGAATACTTTCGAGGGGTCTTCTCGTGCGATGCGCATGCCAATAACACGCCCGACTGCGATGCCGTTGAACGATACTTCTCCCGAAGGATCGAGCCCCGAGACGTCTTCGAACAGGATGCCATAAGTTTGGTATTGCTTGTTTAACTGAACACTGGCGAGCCAGACAAAGAACGCCAGGGTCCCCAGAATGGACAACAGCGTGAAGACACCGATCAAGATGAAATTAGCTCGGGTTTCCATCAGTGTGCCCCCTCCTGTTTTGCAGACGAAAGTGCCGCACGCGCCCGTGGCCCATGAAAGTATTCATGCACCCAAGGATGATCCACGCGTAGCATTTCGTCCATAGTCCCCACGGCCAGGACCTTTCGATCGGCCAGTACCGCAATGCGATCGCAAATGGCATGCAAACTGTCCAGATCATGCGTCACCAGAAAAACAGTTAATCCAAGCGATGCCTGTAATTGCTTAATCAGAATATCAAACGCAGCAGCCCCGATGGGATCAAGCCCGGCAGTAGGTTCGTCCAGAAAGACAATCTCTGGGTCCATCGCGATTGCGCGCGCAAACCCTGCACGTTTACGCATACCGCCCGACAGTTCGGACGGATATTTGGACATTGCATTTTCCGGCAGGCCAACCATGCGCACCTTTATGCCCGCAAGCGTTTCACGCGTGCTATCGTCCAGCGTTAGCTGCTCGCGCATCGGTGCTTCGACGTTCTGGCGCACGGTGAGCGAAGAAAACAGCGCACCGTCTTGAAACATCACACCCCAGCGGCGCCGCAGTGTCCGAAACTGCTCGTCCGAGGTTGACCGCACGCTTTCACCAAAGACTTCGATTTGACCTGCGTCCGGGTCCAACAAGCCGACGATGGCGCGCAGTAGTACAGATTTGCCGGTGCCAGACCCGCCAACAACGCCTATAATTTCGCCGCGGCGCACATCCAGATCCAACCCGTCGTGCACAGTATGCGTGCCAAACCGTGTTACCAGTCCGCGTACCCGGATAATGGGATCATCGATTGCTTCCATCAAACCCCCACCACCGCAAAAAAGATCGAGAAAACCGCGTCTACCACGATCACCATGAAAATGGACAGTACCACAGACGCAGATGTCAGCCGACCCAAGGATTCAGCATTTCCGCCAACGTTCATGCCCTGATAACATCCGATAATCCCGATAATCAGGGCAAAAAATGGTGCCTTGATCATACCAACGCCAAAGTGCCAGACGTCTGTGTTGCTGACCAGCCGGGTTTGAAACACATTGGGCGAAACGCCAAGTTCGATCCAAGACATCAACGCGCCGCCCACCAGCCCCGAGATGTCGGCGATCAACCCTAAGGCCGGCAGCATCAGCATCAGGGCAAGCACGCGTGGCACGACAAGAATTGTTACGGGATCAAGGCCCAGTGTGCGCATGGCATCGATCTCTTCGCGCATTTTCATGGATCCGATAGAGGCCGTAAACGCCGATCCGGATCGACCCGCGACAATGATCGACGTCAAAAGGATACCCAGCTCGCGCAGGATCGAAATCGCAATAAGATCGACCACAAAGACTTCGGCACCGAATTGGCGCAATTGCGCGGAACCCTGAAACGCAAGAACCACGCCGATCAGAAACGCCATCAAGGCGACGATAGGTACCGCGCTAACACCAATCTCCTGACAATGGTGTACCACTGATGTCAGACGCAAGCGGCTGGGGTGTCTGATGATTCCGCCCAATGTTGCAATCACCTGCCCCAGAAACGAGATGAGTTCGACTGCCATGCGGAACCCGCGTGCAATCTTTTTGCCAAAGACTTCAAGCCGGTCTGCAATGCTGGGCCGTGCGAGCGGAGGCTGGGTTTCGGGAGGCATGTTCAGCTCAACCGTCTTGATCAATTGCGCCTGTGCGGATTTGGCACCTTCGATTTCAAGGGAATGCCCACGTTGTTTTGACTGAAGCTGCTGATCAACAAGGAACCAAGCACCAGCCGTATCCAAGTGTGACAACGCTGAAATATCGATAGATGTTATTCCGTCAGGGATTGGGTGCGGCCCGTCTGCCGTCAGCTGCATCAACGTGTCGATTAATAGCTGACCGGACAAGGTAGCCTTGCCTTCGGTGACCGAGATGCTGATTTCTTTCCCAGACAATGGAGCAGGGCTGGTCATGCAGAGCTGCAGTACAAATTCTGGGTCAATGGCTGCATGTTTGCTACCGGCTCATTCCAGTTGCGTGTG
>JAPKCR010000264.1 GCA_026421135.1 Sulfitobacter sp.
CTGGTTCTTGCGGCGTCACTCGCCATTTTGACAACCGTAGGCATTGTTTTTTCGATGCTGTTCGAGACGATCAATTATTTCAGTCTGCATCCTTGGCAAGACTTCTTTCTTGGGCCGAAATGGGCCCCTAACTTTCGCGGAGACAGCGATCTGTCGATCCTTCCGCTGCTGTGGGGCACGCTCTATATCTCGATCATCGCGCTGTTGGTTGCGGTGCCCATTGGGTTGTTCGCCGCGATTTATTTGTCTGAATACGCCAACAGCAAAGTGCGCGCAGTTGCAAAACCGCTGCTTGAAATTCTGGCCGGTATTCCCACTATCGTTTACGGTCTGTTTGCGCTGCTGACAGTGGGGCCGTTTCTGGTGAAACTGTTTGGCCGTGGCGAAGACGGTATTCTGGGCGTCGACTGGATGAGCGGTGCCACATCGGTGCTGACGGCCGGTCTGGTCATGGGCATCATGCTGATCCCCTTTGTATCCTCCCTAAGCGACGACATCATTAATGCTGTTCCACAATCCTTGCGCGACGGGTCATTCGGCCTTGGGGCGACCCATTCCGAGACCATCCGTCAGGTGGTGCTGCCTGCCGCTCTGCCGGGGATTGTGGGGGCGATCCTATTGGCTGCCAGCCGTGCCATTGGCGAAACCATGATCGTTGTGTTGGGGGCAGGGGCTATCGCTCGCATTTCCCCAAACCCGCTCGAGGCGATGACGACAATCACCACCCGCATTGTCAGCCAGCTGACCGGAGATACCGACTTTGCCAGCCCTGAAACCCTTGTGGCCTTTGCCCTTGGCCTGACGCTGTTCGTGCTGACGCTAGGGCTGAATGTGCTGGCGCTTTATATCGTGCGCAAATACCGGGAGCAGTACGAATGACCGACATGCCAAACGCGACCCCGCCGCATAATTCATTGTTGCGCCAAGACGCGCGGACCGCCAAACGCAACCGCGCCGAAACCCGTTTCAAGGCCTATGGCATTGCCGCTATTTCAGTGGGCCTGCTGATGCTGGTGATCTTGCTGGTCACGATTATCGGTCGTGGGTCAGGTGCCTTTCAACAGACGTTTTTAACGCTGGACGTGCAACTGCTTGAGGCAAAGCTGGATAAAAAGGGCAATCGCGACCCGGATGACATCAAAAAGGTGTCGACCTTTGGATACGCGCCCCTGATGGCGGCAGCGCTTGAAAAGAAGGTTGTGGACATTGGATTGGAAACCGATCTGAAACCCAAAGAGATGGCTGCGATCCTGTCGAAAGATGCTGCGGCGCAACTGCGGAATTTTGTTTTAGATAACCTCGATCTTGTCGGGACATCGGTAGAATTCCGCTTTCTCACAAACAGTCGGGTGGACGGGTACCTCAAGGGGCGTGTAACCCGCGCAAGCATTGCAAACGACAAAAACATCGACGCTGAACAACTTGATCTGGTCGATGCGCTGATTGCCGATGGATCACTTGAAAAGCGCTTTAACCTCGCGTTTATCACCGGAGCAGACGCTTCAGATGCCCGCCCCGAAGCCGCAGGCATGGGGGTGTCGATGATTGGCTCTCTGTTTATGATGCTGGTTGTGCTGGCGCTGGCGCTGCCCATCGGGGTTGCCGCTTCTATCTACCTTGAGGAATTTGCCCCCAGAAATTTGATCACGGATATCATCGAGGTGAATATCTCGAACCTCGCGGCTGTGCCGTCGATCGTGTTTGGTATCCTGGGTCTGGCCGTTTTTATCAACTATATGCATTTGCCAAACTCGGCACCGCTGGTCGGTGGTTTGGTGCTGACGTTGATGACTTTGCCCACGATCATCATCTCGACCCGCGCATCGCTGAAATCTGTACCACCCAGCATCCGCGATGCCGCTTTGGGGGTAGGGGCATCGAAAATGCAGTCGGTGTTCCACCACGTTCTGCCTTTGGCCGCACCGGGCATTCTCACGGGCACAATCATCGGTCTGGCGCAAGCCTTGGGTGAAACCGCGCCCTTGTTGTTGATCGGTATGGTTGGCTTTATTGCATCGAACCCGCCAGACGGGATCGCATCGGGGCTGATGGATCCGAATTCGGCGATGCCGGCACAGATCTATGAATGGGCAAAACGCGCCGACCCAGCATTTTACGAGCGGGCTTGGGGGGGTATCATCATATTGCTTGTGTTTCTTGTGACCATGAACGCCATCGCCGTTATGCTGCGCCGCAGGTTCGAGCGGCGGTGGTGAAATGGGTGGTAACGCTATGAAAGACAACTATATTTCGGAGGTCGACGTGACGACAGACAAGATCAAAATCTCGGCCCGTAACGTACAGGTCTATTACGGTGAAAACCACGCCATCAAGGACGTCTCGGTTGAGATCCAGGATAAGACGGTAACCGCTTTTATCGGCCCTTCAGGGTGCGGTAAGTCAACTTTCTTGCGTTGTATCAACAGGATGAACGACACGATTGATATCTGTCGTGTCCAAGGTGATATCCTGATTGATGGCGAAGACATCTATGACAGCAACGTGGACCCCGTGCAGTTGCGCGCTAAAGTGGGAATGGTGTTCCAAAAGCCGAACCCGTTTCCGAAATCAATCTATGATAATGTCGCCTATGGCCCGCGCATCCACGGCCTTGCCCGGAATAAAACCGAACTGGATGAAATCGTCGAGCATGCGCTTAAGCGGGCAGCTATCTGGAACGAGGTCAAAGACCGCCTGCAAGCGCCCGGTACGGGTCTGTCGGGCGGGCAGCAGCAACGTCTGTGTATCGCCCGCGCCATTGCAACTGAACCCGAAGTACTGCTGATGGACGAGCCGTGTTCTGCGCTTGACCCGATTGCCACCGCACAGGTCGAAGAACTGATTGACGAGCTGCGCCAAGACTATTCCGTGGTGATCGTGACGCATTCGATGCAGCAAGCCGCGCGGGTCAGCCAGAAAACAGCATTTTTCCATTTGGGAAATCTGGTTGAGTATGGCGAAACGGACAAGATTTTTACATCGCCCGAGGACCCTCGGACGGAAAGCTATATCACAGGCCGGATTGGATAATATCATGCCAGATCAACACATTGCATCAGCCTTTGACCGCGATTTGGAAGCCGTTCAGGCGCAGATCATGAAAATGGGCGGTATGGTCGAAGATGCCATTCGTCTTGCCGCGCAATCTTTGGAAACACGTGACGAAGAACTGGCCGCGCAGGTGCGGGCAGGGGACAAAGCCATTGATGCGCTTGAAGAACTGATCAACGAACGTGCCGCCCGCATCATTGCATTGCGCGCGCCCACGGCGATTGATTTGCGTCTGATCCTAAGCGTGATCAAGATTAGCGCGAACCTGGAACGTATTGGCGACTATGCGAAAAACATGGCCAAGCGGAATACGGTTCTGGCACAATTGCCCGAAGTCAGCGACAGCACCGGTGCCATCCGGCGGATGTGCAAAACAGTCGAGGCGATGCTAAAAGACGCGCTGGACAGCTATGTGCAACGCGACGCCGCTTTGGCAATGGATGTCATCGCGAGGGACACAGATGTTGACCAGATGTACAATGCGTTGTTCCGCGAATTCCTGACCTTCATGATGGAAGACCCTCGCAATATTACATCTTGCATGCACCTCCATTTCATTGCCAAAAACGTAGAGCGCATGGGCGATCTGGTTACATCGATTGCCGAACAGGTCGTGTATTTGGTCACAGGCACGCAGCCGGACGAAGACAGACCAAAAGCAGATACTACGTCGACCAAGCTAAAGGGATAGGTTATGTCTGTCGCGCATCCTCAGATCTTGTTGGTTGAAGACGAACCGGCACAGCGCGAAGTCCTTGCCTATAACTTGTCCTCCGAAGGGTTCGAGGTCAGGCAAGCCGAGAATGGTGAAGAGGCAATACTGCTCGTTGCCGAAGCCTTGCCCGATCTGGTGATCCTGGATTGGATGATGCCGCTGCTCAGTGGGATCGAGGTGTGCCGCCAGTTGAAGACACGCGAGGACACGCGGCATATCCCCGTAATCATGCTGTCAGCGCGCTCCGAGGACGTTGACACTGTCCGCGGCCTAGAAACAGGCGCGGATGACTATGTGGTCAAACCGTATTCTATGCGCGAGTTGATGGCGCGCGTGCGGACCCAGTTGCGGCGCGCACGGCCGGCGACGGGCGGCTCGGCGCTTAGCTTTGATGACATCACACTTGATCCCGAAACCCACCGCGTCAGCCGCGCCGAACAGCCGCTGAACCTTGGGCCGACAGAATACCGGTTGTTGGTGACGCTGCTGGAAAGACCGGGTCGGGTGTTCAGCCGCGATCAATTGCTCGACAATGTATGGGGCCGCGACATCTATGTCGACACGCGTACAGTAGATGTGCACATCGCGCGGTTGCGCAAAGCATTGACCCAACATGGAGGCAACGATCCAATCCGCACGGTTCGCGGCGCAGGGTATGCATTAGGGTAGTGCGGTAGGTTGTTGATTCAAAAAGAATAAGACTGACTGGGCCGGTCTTTGAAATGCGATGGGCTGCAAGTCCAAAGTGAATGGGACAGGCCAACCAAATCTCTTCTCCAACGAGATATCAGGTATACCTATAATCAGTATTATGTTAATAATGTTGATGGTAGTGAGGCCCATGTCTTTATCAATTACAAGAGTGTCTGGTCCAACCAACTAAAGTGTAGATTGCTCTTATAAAGACCTTAGGCCAATC
>JAPKCR010000265.1 GCA_026421135.1 Sulfitobacter sp.
CCCTCCCCCAGGGCTTTAGTCCATATGGAATAGCGTAATAGGGGAAGGTGCTAGGGGTCATTTCAAGCGTTCGATCAGATCGCGCATGAACTGGTGTCCGGCTTCGAACTGCGAGACTTCGATATATTCATTGGGCTGATGGGCCTGAGCGATGTCGCCGGGTCCACAGATCACCGCACTATAGCCTGCTTCCTGAAATTGCCCTGCTTCAGTCCCATAGCTGACCTTGTGACTGGCATTGTCGCCGGTGATCTGGCGAACTAACGTTTCGGCCAATCCGTCCTTTTCAGGTTGCAACGCGGGGACATCGAAACGTGGCGTGACTTCGATATAGGTCTCGGGCACGACTTCTTGCATTTGCTTTTCAACTTCGCGCACCTTTTTCAGATACGCGGTTCCCCACGCGTCCTTGTTCTCGCCGGGGACAACACGGAAATCCATCGCGAAATAACAATCCTTGGCGGTGATGTTATGCGCGGTGCCGCCTGAAATCTGGCCGACGTGGCAGGTGGTAAAGGGCGGGTCGAACATCGCGGCCAGATCCGAAGGCTTGTGTGCGAAGTTTTCGGTGTTCATTTCGTTGGCCCATTCGATCAACTTGGCCGCTGCCATGATCGCATTCACACCGGTATGCATAAGGGAGGAATGGACCTCGAAGCCGACCACATGTGTGTTGAAGCCAGAGCCGCCCTTGTGACCCGTGACCGCCTGCATCGTCGAGGGTTCGCCCACGATCACCAGATCGCCCTTGGGCAGCACCGGCTGCATGGCGGCGATCATCGGGGGGGCACCGGTGCAACCGACTTCCTCGTCAAAGCTGAGTGCGATTTGCAACGGCTGTTTGATATCACTGTATTTTGCTTCGACCATGGCCCAGATGGCCATGGCGTCAAAGCCTTTCATGTCGCAGGTACCGCGCCCATAGTAGCGACCGTCGCGTTCAACAACGGTGAACGGGTCGGTGTCCCACGGTTGGCCGTCAACAGGCACCACATCTGTGTGCCCGGAAAGAACGACCGCCCCTTCCTCCCACGGTCCGACATGGGCGAACAGCGCATGCTTGGGCTGATCGGGGTCCACATAGCGGTGGCTTTCGATGCCATGGCTTGCCAGATAGTCGGCCACCCAATCGATCAAGGGAATATTTGTATCCCGCGAGACAGTGGGAAAGCTGACGAGTTTTTCCATGAGGGCGAAGGGGGTCAAACGTTCTGCCATTGGGGCGATCCTTTAGTATCCGCTATCGGTTAACAGCACCTGATGGCCGGGGGATACGGTTTTATAGACAGTGGGTTCGGGCGAGTAGCTGATAGGATGGATCGGCGACGGAATCGGTTTGAAATTCAGCTCGCTTTCTTTTTTGCGTTTGCGCGGGTCGGCGATGGGCACCGCTTTCATCAGAGCCTGCGTGTAAGGGTGCTGCGGGTTCTCGAATACCTGCTGACGTGATCCCAGCTCAACAATGCGGCCCAGATACATGACGCCGACCTGATGGCTGACACGTTCGACAACGGCCATGTCATGGCTGATGAACAGGAACGACAATTCTAACTCTTGTTGCAGTTCGAGCATTAGGTTCACAACCTGCGCCTGCACTGACACATCCAATGCGGACACGGCCTCGTCTGCGATAATCAGCTTGGGGTTTAGGGCCAGAGCACGGGCAATCGCGACGCGCTGGCGTTGCCCACCAGAGAGTTCATGCGGAAACCGGCGCATAAAACTGCGAGGCAATTCAACGCGATCAAACAGCATCTCGATACGTTTGGTCAGTTCTGCCCCTTTGAGCGTACCGAAATTATGGATTGGTTCGGCGACCTGATCAGACAGCTGCATTTGCGGGTTGAGCGAGGCAAACGGGTCTTGAAAGATCATCTGCATATCAAGCCGTGCTTCGCGCAAGTCACGCGTGTTCAGCGCCATAATGTCTTTGCCCGCAATTTCGATTTCACCTGACAGCGGTTCAACAAGGCGCAGGATAGACCGGCCAGCGGTTGATTTGCCACAACCGGATTCGCCAACAAGGCTTAGGGTCTGGCCCTTGTTGATGGAAAAAGACAGGTCTTCGACGGCGTGAACATTGGCGATGGTCCTGCGGAAGAATCCGCCCTTGACCGGAAAGCGCGTGGTCAGGTTTTTCACGGTCAGCAAGGTTTCGGTCGTGCCCTTGATCGGCACGATTTCCTTGTCCTTGGTCCCCAGAAGCTTCATCGGTTCGGGATAGGCTTTGCCGGTCATTTCGCCCAGCTTTGGGACGGCAGCCAGCAACGCCTTGGTATATGGGTGCTGCGGGTTCTCGAATATTTCCTCGACCGTGCCTTCTTCGACTTTGTTGCCCCGGAACATGACGACAACGCGGTCGGCCATTTGCGCCACGACGGCCATGTCATGGGTAATAAACATCACAGCGGTGCCGGTTTCACGTTTCAACCGGTCAATCAGTGCAAGGATTTCGGCCTGAATGGTCACATCCAAAGCGGTTGTGGGTTCGTCGGCAATCAACAAGCGTGGCGAACAGGCCAAGGCCATTGCAATCACCACGCGCTGGCGCATGCCGCCGGACAATTCATGGGGATACTGCTTGAGCCGCTGATCGGGCTGTGGGATCCGCACTTGGGTCAGCAGTTCCAAGGCGCGGGCTTCGGCCTCGGCCTTGGTCATGCCTTTGTGCAGGCGCAAGCCTTCGGTTAGCTGGCGACCGACGGTGAAAACCGGGTTCAGCGCGGTCATCGGTTCCTGAAATATCATGCCGATTTCATTGCCGCGAATTTCGCGCATCAGGTCTTGGTTTGTCTGGGCCAAATCAACCGCAGGGTTGTTCTGGCGTTCAAATAACAGGCGCCCGCCGGTAATTTTCCCGCCGCCGAATTCCACCAAACGCATCAAAGACAACGACGATACCGATTTTCCGGAACCGGATTCGCCGACCACACAAACCGTTTCGCCGGATTTGATGTCGAAACTGACATTCTCGACCCCTACGACCGGGCCGTCCTGAGTCTGAAATTCGACCCTAAGTTCTTGAATTTGTGCGATTGGTGTAGATGTGCTGTCGTCAAGCATGAGATTATCCAGCGCTGGTAATGTATCTGTTCCGCGAACGCTAAGACCATTCGTTACCCAGTGTCAAACACGACGGGCCCTAGGGTGTTACCGCTCTCACGGCGCTTGCAATTCGCGCAAATTCTGTTTCGATGTGCGGATGCGTGCTTTGGGGAGCGGCGTGAGGAACCGAAACTGGAATATTAGCTGAACAGTTGTGTTTCCCGCTCTTGACCTTCCGGGCGCGATAATAAGAAAGTTGGGGTCATGTCGACCATTTGACATCCGATGATAAAAAACGCGGCACCATCGAAGAAATCACCGGTGCCCAACAAGGAGTAAGTTATGACGTTGAAAACCCTATTGATGGGTGCAGTTGCCTTTACGGCTCTTGCCCCCGCTGCATTCGCAGCCGCCCATGAAGGCGAGCGCGGACGCGACGGCGAGGTCAAGATCATCTATTGGCAAGCGCCTTCGATCATGACGCCATATCTGTCGGGCGGCACCAAGGATCTTGAGGCAGCCAGCCTCGTGATTGAACCTTTGGGCCGGTACGACGAAAACGGCGCGTTGGTTCCATATCTGGCCACGGAAATCCCGACCGTTGAAAACGGCGGCGTTTCCGAAGACCTGAAATCCATCACATGGAAGCTAAAAGAAGGCCTGCTTTGGTCTGACGGTACACCTGTGACAACAGCGGACGTCAAGTTCACTGCTGAATACTGTATGCACCCCGAAGGTGGCTGCGCACAGGGGTCCAAATATGACGGCGTGGAAAGCATCGATATCATCGACGAACTGTCGCTGACCGTAAATTTCACCGAAGCAAAACCAAACCCATACGGCCCGTTCATGGGCGCACAGGCACCTATCATTCAGGCGGCTCAGTTCGCAGAATGTCTGGGGGCCAAAGCACCTGAATGCACCGAAGCCAACTTTAACCCGATCGGCACCGGCCCGTTCATGGTTACGGATTTCCGTCCAAACGACGTGATCCAGATGGTTGCAAACCCGAACTACCGTGATCCGAACAAACCTGCTTTTGCATCGCTGACCTTCAAAGGTGGCGGCGACGCTGCTGCAGCTGGCCGTGCGGTTATGGAAACCGGCGAATATGATTACGCTTGGAACATGCAGTTGGCACCCGACGTGCTGGCGAAAATGGCCGAAGGCGGCAAAGGCACGCCAATTTCAGCATTCGGCACACTGGTCGAACGTCTTGAAATGAACCTGACCAACCCATCGGCGGATCTGCCCGAAGGCGAACGTTCGACTGTGATGCATCCGCATCCGTTCCTGTCGGATTTCAATGTCCGCAAGGCACTTTCCATGGCAATCGACCGCCCGCTTCTGGTTGAAGTCGGCTACGGCCAAGCCGGTCGCCCGACGTGTAACCTTGTTCCTGCTCCGGCGCTTTATGCATCCGACAACACCGAATGTCTGACGCAGGATCTGGAAGGCGCAAAGGCGCTTTTGGAAGAAGCCGGTTACACCGATAGCGATGGTGACGGCGTGCGCGAAAAAGACGGCGTCAAGCTGTCCGTTTTGTACCAGACCTCGACCAACGCCGTCCGTCAGGATTTCCAAGCGTTGATCAAAGACTGGTGGAACCAAATCGGCGTCGAAGTCGAACTGC
>JAPKCR010000266.1 GCA_026421135.1 Sulfitobacter sp.
GCCGATGCTGAGGCACGTGCAAAAACCGCGGGTTGGACCATTGCCCAAGATGGTGATCATTGGCGGCGCGTCGTGCCTTCGCCTGAACCCATCGAGATCCCCGATATGCGCGTGCTTCGGTTATTGCTGGATCAAGGCGTGATCGTGATCTGCGCTGGAGGCGGGGGTATTCCTGTCGTTCGCCGTGCCGATGGCAGCATGATCGGCGTGGAAGCGGTGATAGACAAAGATACCGCCAGCGCCCTTTTGGCTGCCGATATAGGCGCTGACGCCCTCTTGCTGCTGACCGACGTGGACGCTGTCTACGAGGGGTTTGGCTCGAAAAATGCGAAACCAATTCGTCACTTGACGCCTGAGCAAGGGCGCTCGCTTTCCATGCCAAGTGGGTCGATGGGGCCGAAACTGACTGCGGCCTGTAGGTTTGCCGAACTTGGTGGGTTTGCGGGCATCGGCCGTCTTGCGGATGCGATGGAGATCCTCAATGGCAGCGTCGGTACTAGCATATCAAAGGTGAAGAGGGACGCAGAATGACTGCTCAAACAGCGCCCAAGCCTGACGCTGTAGTTGACGGACGGATCGCTGCTATTCGGGGCGGGGTTGTCGATGTGGTGTTTGATGGGAAGGTCCCGCATATCCACGATCTGCTCTACGCCGGAGATGTCGCTCTTGAAGTCGCGTCCCTGATTGGAGAGGGGATGGTGCGAGCAATTTCGATGGCTCCTGTTCGGGGACTTGGCCTTGGTATGAAGGTCCGGGCGACGGGTGGACCGATCATGGTACCTGTAGGGAATGCCATGCTTGGCCGGATGCTTAATGTGTTTGGCGCACCGATTGACGGTCTTCCCGCACCTGAGGCAACAGAGCGTCGTACTATCCATCAGAGCCCGCCCAAGCTGAGCGATCGGGTGCTGCATTCCGAGATATTAGAGACCGGGATCAAGGCGATTGACCTTCTGTCTCCGATTGAGCGGGGCGGAAAGACCGGCCTTTTTGGAGGTGCTGGCGTAGGCAAGACGGTTCTAATCACCGAACTTATTAACAACACCGTTCAGCATCACAAAGGCGTTAGCCTGTTTTGCGGTATCGGCGAACGATCACGCGAGGCTGAAGAACTCTACCGCGAGATGGGCGAGGCAGGCGTGCGGGACAATACCGTTATGCTGTTTGGTCAGATGAACGAGGCACCCGGCGTGCGCTTTTTGATTGGCAAGACCGCTTTGACAATGGCTGAGTACTTTCGCGATGACAATGGTCAGGACGTGCTGCTGCTGATCGACAATATCTTTCGGTTCGTACAAGCTGGGTCGGAGGTGTCAGGACTGATGGGGCGGATGCCGTCGCGCGTCGGATATCAACCGACGCTGGCAACTGAGCTGGCGAGCCTGGAGGAACGAATTACCTCGACCAAACGCGGCGCAATCACATCAATCCAAGCCGTATACGTCCCGGCAGATGATTTCACAGACCCTGCAGCGGCACATATCTTTTCGCATCTCTCGGCATCGGTCGTTCTGTCGCGCAAGCGCGCCAGTGAGGGGCTATATCCGGCAGTTGATCCGCTCGCCTCGGCGTCGGTCATGCTAACACCGTCTGTAGTCGGCCAGCGCCACTATGACATCGCCCGCGCTGTGCGACGCACTTTGGCGGATTACGAGGAGCTGCGGGACATCATCGCGATGCTTGGCCTTGAGGAGCTTTCCTCGGCTGACAGGGCGACCGTGTCACGCGCACGGCGGCTGGAGCGGTTTTTGACGCAACCTTTTGTCACGACGGAAGCCTTTAGCGGGACAAAAGGCAAGATGGTGTCCGTCGAACAAACACTGAGCGGATGCGAGACGATCCTAAACCAGACACATTTCGGCTTGCCTGAAAGTGCTTATTACATGATCGGCGGTCTGGACGACCTGGAACGTGTTTCATGAGCATTGCAACCGACATGAGCGTCACCCTGCGATTGCCGACCCGAACACTCTTTGAGGGTCGCGCTGAAAAGATCACAGCTGTGGCACCAAATGGTGCGTTTGGTATTTTGCCGAACCACATCGATTTTGTCACCGCTCTAGTGCCCTCGGTCCTCACCCTTCGACAGAGCAACGGATTGGAAGAGATTTTTGGTCTGGATGAGGGGCTCTTGGTCAAGAAGGGCGACAGGGTTGTTGTTGTGGCACTGCGCGGTGTGCGCGGCGACGACCTGAGCACCTTGGAGAACACTGTTGAGGCCAGTTTTATCCAGATGGATGAAGAGGAAAGGCAGGCGCGCTCTGCGCTATCGCGACTTGAGGCGGACATGGTGCGCCGGTTCGCCGAATTGCAAAGGCCAATACTATGACGCGTAAACCAGACAAACCGGCCGAAGACATCGCACGTCATGCAGAACGTATGAAATCAACGCGCGACAACCCCGGCCCAAGCCCACTTCGCGGTATCGGAACATTCGGGATGATTGGTTGGTCTATTGTCGTACCAACTGTTGGCGGTGCGTTTCTGGGTCTTTGGCTCGACCGTATCGCGCCGCAAGCCTTCTCATGGACCCTCGCCTTGATTCTTGCGGGCGTGGTTCTGGGCGCATTTATCGCGGCAGCTTGGATCAACAAGGAAGGAGGTGGCAAATGATGCCCATTGAATGGACTACAATCGCATTCGGCTTTGCAATCGGGATCGGAGCGAGTGCGGTATTCTTTGCGGGCCTTGTGCTGGGCATGCGGTTCGCTTTGCGTACGGCCAAACCTGTTGCACTGCTTATGTTGAGCGCAGCAGTTCGAATATCGGCCCTCTTGGGTGTGGGTTGGCTGGTGGTAGGGCAGGGTGGCCCGTGGTCTCTTTTGGGATATGCGGTCGCCTTTTTGATTACCCGCTTCATTGTGACGACCGTTGCGGGCGTCGGTACCAGACCCCTAGGTGCCCAATGAACCTTACTCCAGATCAAAGCCTCATATTTGAGGCATGGGGCGTTCCTATCAATGCCACGATTTTTTTCACATGGGTGGTTATGGCCCTGCTGACAGTTTCTGCCATGTTGATTACTCGTAATCTGCGACCGGATGTGCCGCCGAACCGATGGCGAACGATGCTGGAAGTGATCGTACAAGGGATCCAATCCCAGATCGAAGAAGTAGCTGGGCGCCCTGATCGCCACCTTCTGTATTTTGCAGGCACGCTATTTCTGTTTGTCGCAATGTCGAACCTTTTGTTGGTCATCCCGGGGTTCCAGCCTCCAACAGCCTCTCTATCTACGACCACGGCCCTTGCGCTGTCCGTTTTGATTGCCGTGCCGTTGTTCGGCATCACCAGCCGGGGGGTGGGAGGATATCTGAAAACCTACCTTCAGCCGTCCTTTGTCATGCTCCCCTTCAACATCATCTCGGAGGTTTCGCGCGGAATTTCGCTCGCCATCCGTCTTTATGGCAACATCATGAGCGGCGCTGTGATCGCTGCAATTCTGCTGAGCGTCGCGCCGTTCTTCTTCCCGGTGATAATGGATGTTCTTGGTCTGCTGACGGGCCTGATCCAAGCGTACATCTTTGCTATTTTGGCAACGGTCTACATCTCCAGCGCTACCGCCCCAACCAATTCGACAACTCAAGAAAAGGATACCCCATGACCGATCTAGGAATAATTGCTGGGATTTCGATTTTCACGGCGGGTCTGACCGTCAGTTTCGGAGCAATCGGTCCGGCCCTTGGCGAAGGGCGTGCCGCAGCAACGGCGCTAAGTGCTATCGCGCAACAACCTGATGCCTCTTCAACAATTTCGCGAACTTTGTTTGTTAGCTTGGCAATGATCGAGTCGACGGCAATCTATTGTTTTGTTGTTGCAATGATCCTGATCTTTGCAAATCCGTTCTGGACGGCGGCACTGGCAGCAGCGCAGGCGGCAGGGAACTAACCTATGTCTATCGACTGGATCACTGTCGGGGCCCAGATAGCCAACTTTCTGGTGCTTGTCTGGCTCTTAAGGCGGTATCTATATCGTCCTATTCTGGATGGCATTGACGCGCGAGAAGCTGAAATCAAGGATCGGATGCAACAGGCTGTCCTTGCCAAGGACGAGGCGCAAGCGGTCGAACAGACGTACCATGACAAAGTCGAGGCCTTGAATGTCGCGCAAGCAGAAATGACGGAAACGATCCGCCTTGCTGCCGAAGATCAACGCGACGCCCTGCTGGCCGAGGCGCGTCAGAAACTGGAGCGGGAGCATGCGACTTGGACAGCGCATCTGGACGAAGAGGCACGAAAATACACAGCCAAGATGCATCGCGCAGGCGGGCGCGCATTGCTGTCGCTCACCCGCAAAGCGCTAAGCGATCTGGCGGATGAGACTCTAGAAGGGCGAATGGCACTGCATCTGGCAAAGCAAATCAAGCCGATGCTAGCCGAGCTTAAACGCGCCGCAGGACGGGCAGCTGAGGCCGTCGTGACATCACGTGAGCCGCTGGCAGCGCCCACACAGGAGCAAGTGACCTCCGAATTGCAGACTCTGTTTCCCCGGACGGCCCTAAGATTTGAGACGGATGAACATCAAGATCCAGGCCTCGTTCTTCGGATTGGTGGTGCACAAGTGGCTTGGACCGTTGAATCCTACATCAACGGGCTCGACGCTCTGATCGAGGAACAATTGACTGTAGGCGACGATCTGAAAGCGCAATCCCATGAACAGTGAAAC
>JAPKCR010000267.1 GCA_026421135.1 Sulfitobacter sp.
TTTTCGAGTGCCGAACAAAACAGTAAACACACCCAGCCCCACAGCCACCCAAAATGCAGCCTGTGCAGTGTTGATCGGGTCAGCCCCGCCGCTGGCCAAGTTCGCTGGGGCAGCAAAAATCGACAAAGAGAGCGTAACTGACTGCAATTGCAGGGCAATATATGGGGTCACGCCGATAACAGCCATTACCGTTACCAAGATCGCTAGCAAATTCGATTTGCCATAGCGCGATGAAATCAGATCCGCGATCGACGTTACGCGGTGTGACCTTCCGATCCGTACCAACCGGCGGAGTAGCCACCACCAGCCGATCAATACAAGGCTGGGACCAAGATAGATCGTCACATATTCCAGCCCGGACCGCGCGGCATACCCAACAGCGCCGTAGAACGTCCAGCCGGTGCAATAGATCGACAAGGACAAAGTATAGACCAAAGGCGAACGCAGAAGCCAATCGCCCCGGCCTTTTACAGCCGCCCGTTCAGCAGCAAACGCAACCGCGAACAACCCGACAACATAAAGCAGGCATACGGCGATTAGCTGGTTCAGTGACACCATCAGCTTTGGTTTTCTTGGGTAATCTGGCGCGCAGTGCGGAGCCACAGAAAAATGCCCAGCACAATCATGCCCAGCCACACGCCAAAGATATAGCGCAACGCCTGCGAGGTGGTGACTGCGGTATCGGCTGCCATATCTGGGACTGGCCACAAAAGCGGTACCATCCAAAAGGCGAGGGCCAAGACCGGCAGCAACCGGACCCCATCCATCAATCGGCGAAATCGATAGCTGCGCCGTGCCAGAAACAGGGGCGATCCGGGCAGATTGGTCATGACGGCGTCGGGGTTGTCGCAGTCAAGGATTGCACCGCCTCAAGCATCTCTGCATTCGAAAACGGTTTCGTCATAAAGCGGCTGACTCCGGCACCTTCTGCCATCTCACGGTCGCGGGCCTGCCCACGTGCGGTCAACATCAGGATCGGAAGATCGGCAAAGGCCGGATCGGCCCGCAGCTCTTTCAGAATTTCGAACCCGCTTTTGCCGGGCAGCATCACATCTAGTATCACCAGATCTGGTTTGGCATTGCGGATCACATCAACTGCCGTCCCTCCGTTGGCCAAGGTCTCGACCCGCCAACCTTCGCGGCCCAGCAAAAAGCGAATTGCCTCTGCGATGTTTGTCTCGTCCTCGACAAGTACCACGTGCTTTGCCATCGAAATATCTCTCCCCTGATGGTGCTTGCCGCTTTGAAAAGCGATCTTTGGCACCGGGTTAAAGGATGCACCTTATTCAGGGCACTGTCAAAACCATGTTGGCGCTAAATCCGACCATTGGACGGGGTAGTCAAACCCCGTCATTGAGGATCGACGGCTCGCGGCGTGCGGGGCAGTGATCGCGCGGGCACACCCGGCAGGTTGCGCCCACGTCCAGTTTGGGCCCCGTTGCTAGCCCCTGAGCAGGCAGGATCAGCATCACTGACTGCACCAAGGGCTGTGCATTATAGCTGTGGGCCGATTGAACTTCGCAGGCGGCAATGCAGTCGAATTCAGCGTGGCTGCGGCCCAATTGCTCCAGCCGCTCCTTGATCACCACGCCTGGGCTTCCCAGCACCGCAAAAAGCGGCCACAGCGGGCAGCCCGCGCCAAAACGTGGCACTACGAAACCCTCGATTGATTTACGGAAGATTACAGTGCCGGATCGGTCGCAAACCAGCAAACCGGCCCCCAACTCGGGCATCGCAGCCATCCGCCGCAGGACACGCCCAACGGGCTGATGTAGGTGTTGCGCCAAGGTCATCGGATCGCGGCCCAGCTTTTCCATCACATCCCGCAACTGCGCGACGGGCAAAGCGTCTGCATCCACAGCGACCTGCTGCAAAACCGTACGTGCAATATGGCGGGCCGCGACGCTTTTCAGTTCGGGCGCGGCCTGAGCCAGCGCTTCGATCGCGGTCTCGTCATGTCCGGCTTCTTCCAAGATGGCAAACTCGAACCGATGCGCGGCGAGAAACGCTTCGACCTCTTCTTGGGGAGAACTAGCAGCGGGCGTAATTTCTGGGTCTGCCTCAAGATACCCGACCAAAGCCTGCGCACTGTCAGCCAAACGTCGGCTGTCTTGGTCAATATTGACATGGAACCGGTCGCGCCATTCGGGCTCGAGCGTTTTGGTGTCTGCCAAAATCGAGGCGGTGGACCGGATGGCGGCCGCTGTGGTGAGCAATTCGTGCATAGACGCCGCAAGATGCGGATCGTGGGCCAGACGGTCGGTCAGGGTTTCAATCGTACGCTCAAGCGTGGCAATCCGGCGTTGGGAGTTGGCCAAAACGTCCGCCCATCCAGGAAAACGTCCGGCAAATTCATCCGCCCGCCCGACCTCGGGCCCGCTTAACCCCGCATCATCTGCCGCTTCGCGCAGGGCGGCAATCAATGCGGCTTCGGCCCCTTCAGTCAGGGCGGTGGGCTCGACCCCAAGCGCTGCTGATATATTCAGAAGCAACTTGCCGCCGATTCTGCGACGGTTGTGTTCGATCAAGTTGAGATAGCTGGCCGAGATTCCGATCACATTGGCAAGGTCGGCTTGCTTCTGCCCTGCCATTATCCGCCGCTCGCGAATGCGGCTGCCTGTCAGCGCCTCACGCGACAAAAGTCTTAGATCCTGAATTAGCGCGCGTTATCAACGACTTTCTGCAATGCAACATCATTAACTTTACAAACCTCCTCGTTCATTTGCGAATATATTTACAGAATAAGTGTTTTTATCAAGGGGCTTATTGATTGGTTTTCAGTTTTCCCATCATATCGTATTTGCACCTTTGTGCATCGTGTACATGGACAATAACCATGACGCGGTTTCAAAAATTGGGAGGAAATACATGTCATTTTCGAATTTGACGCGTCGCGGTCTGATGAAGACCGGTGCCGTTGCAGGCGCTGGCCTTGCACTGCCGACGTATCTGAGCGCTGCGTCGCACACCGGCTTTACCAACGCGCCACAGGGCGACACGGTAACACTGGGCTTTAACGTTCCACAATCAGGTCCTTACGCGGACGAAGGCGCCGACGAACTGCGCGCATTCGAACTGGCGGTCGAGCACCTGAATGGTATGGGCGACGGCGGCATGCTGCAAACCTTCAGCTCCAAGGCGCTTGAAGGCAACGGTATCATGGGCAAAAAAGTCCAGTTCGTTACCGGCGACACACAGACAAAATCTGACGCGGCACGTGCTTCGGCGCAGTCGATGATCCAAAAAGACGGCGCAATCATGATCTCTGGTGGTTCATCCTCCGGTGTGGCTGTTGCTGTTCAGGGTCTGTGTCAAGAAGCCGGCGTGATCTTCATGGCGGGTCTGACCCACTCGAACGACACAACAGGCAAAGACAAGAAGGCCAACGGTTTCCGTCACTTCTTTAACGCCTATATGTCTGCTGCCGCTTTGGCACCGGTTCTTAAGAACCTCTATGGCGATGACCGCAAGGTTTACAGCCTGACAGCCGACTATACATGGGGCTGGACACAGCAGGAATCGATCCAAGCCGCAACCGAGGCAATGGGCTGGGAAACCATCAACGACGTGCGCACACCGCTCGCCGCGACTGACTTCTCGTCCTATATCGCGCCAGTTTTGAACTCTGGTGCCGATGTTCTGGTTCTGAACCACTACGGCGGGAACATGGTCAACTCGCTGACCAACGCTGTTCAGTTCGGTCTGCGCGACAAGCAGGTTAACGGCAAGAACTTCGAAATCGTTGTTCCGCTTTACTCCGAGCTGATGGCTCGCGGTGCAGGCAAAAACATTGCCGGTATCGTTGGCTCGCAGAACTGGGATTGGAAACTCGAAGATCAACTGGGCGCTCGCTACACAGGCACAAACGCCTTTGTTCAGTCCTTTGGTACCAAGTATGGCTTCCCACCCAGCCAGGCAGCTCAGACCTGTTATGCGCAGACGCTTCTGTATGCTGATGCGGTTGCCCGTGCCGGTTCGTTCAACCCATGTGCCGTTGTTGAAGCTCTTGAAGGCTTTGAATTCGACGGTTTGGGCAACGGCCCAACGCTTTACCGTGCCGGCGATCACCAGTGCTTTAAGGACGTTGTCGTTGTGAAGGGTAAAGAGAACCCAGAAAACGAATACGATCTGGTGGAAATCGTCGAAGCCACACCAGCCGAGCAGGTTACCTATCCTGTCGATCACCCGATGTTTGCGGGTGGCGAATTGGGCAAGTGTAACCCAGGCGCGTAAGCACAAGTCTAAGGCGGAGGGGAACCTCCGCCTTTCTTGCAGGCGGTCTTTATCCGCCTTTCACTCATTAAAAATTCGAGGGCACCGCGATGGACGCCATTCTTTTGCAACTTCTTAACGGGTTGGACAAAGGCTCGGCCTATGCGCTCATCGCGCTTGGTCTGACCCTGATCTTCGGCACACTGGGTGTGGTAAACTTCGCCCACGGCGCGATCTTTATGATCGGTGCATTTTGTGCTGTCACACTTAGCAAAATCTTCAGCCTGAGCCATCTGGCGTCAGAGCCGTCAGGCACCGATTTTCTGGGAAAGCCTAAGTACGATAATATTCTCTACATCAAAGAATGGTTCGGCGAGAGCGCCGGCGCATGGATGCTTGACTGGTCCGTCCCACTGTCGATCCTGTTTGCGATCCCGGTGATGATCGC
>JAPKCR010000268.1 GCA_026421135.1 Sulfitobacter sp.
CGAACTCGTAACTAAAGCTTGGGAAGCTGCCGTGATACCTTTTCACCATACCCGCGCGCCGTGGACTTGATTTAGGTGGTGACGCACGCACCGTCAAGTCAGGACTTGGTGGCGGTGAAAAAGTTGATTTCCGCGGGGATAGCGTGGTCGTCAAATTGCGCAAACGCCTCCGTCATGGCGCTTTGAATGCGGGTCTGGGCGGGCTGATCTGCCTCGAAATGTTTGATCGTCCCCGCGGCGGGGCCGACATGTATGGACAGCGCCGCTATTTCCTTGGCACCGCCGGGCAGGGTCAGCTCCATATTTGCGGCGACACCTTTTACATCTTTGAACCCGGCGCGTTCTAGAATTGCGCGGGTCTTGGCGATATCGCGCAAGGCAAAGGGGCCAGGCTCGTCAGGATCCGTTTTTGGCGGGGCACCCAAATGGGCTTTGGCAATTTGGGCGGGTAGGGTGAACCAAGGATTTGCCTGGATCTGACCCCATGTCGCAAAGGTTAGCTTGCCGCCCGGTTTTATCGCCGAACTGATGTTTTCAAACGCCGCATCATTGTCAGCAAAAAACATCATACCAAACCGCGAAATGACGTGATCGAAGGGCGGCATCTGGAACGGGTGATCTGCTGCATCGGCTAGCTCTATGCTGACCCAAGGCTGGGCCGCTGTCCGTTCCCGCGCGCGCGCCACCATTGTGGCCGATATATCGACAGCCATAACCTGACCATCTGGTCCGACAGCGTCGCCCGCTTGTACCGCAGAGCCACCGGTGCCGCATCCGATATCCAGAACACGGTGTCCGTTTTGAAGCCCTGCACGGGAAAGGACCTCGTCTAGAACAGGGGCTAAAAACGTGTCCATGGGGCCCTCATAGGCGACCCAAGTTGGCCCTGCATTGTTGGTCCAGAAATCTTCTTGGTCATGATTTGCTTGCGACATGGGATGTTTCCTTGCCCTGTTTTAGCTGCGCCGACGGCGACGACCGCCGCCCGCTCCTTCGCCGCCGCCGCCACCTGTATTAAAGGTCGCCGTGGGGAGGGTGACAATGCTGTTCAGAATGGGGAATGGCTCTACCGCATTCGGGATGGCCGACGCATTCACAAAATGCTCTTGAAAGCGCGGTTCGATGGCGGTCTCGACTTTATGAATATTGCGCACTGTCTCTTCAATTTCCGCCCGAGTGCTGCTGTTCAAAAGGGCGATGCGTGCACCGGTACCTGCAGCATTCCCTGCTGATGTTACCTTGTCCAGCGGCGCATCCGGTATCATCCCCAAAACCATCGCATGCTTGGTGCTGATATGCGCACCAAAGGCCCCTGCAAGGACGACACGGTCCACCTTGTCGACGCCGAACTTGTCCATCAACAGGCGCGCGCCGGAATAAAGCGCGGCCTTGGCCATCTGGATTTCGCGAATATCGCGGTTGGTCACGGTGATCTTGGGCCCGCCATTCGCCGTGCCGTCATAGACCAAATAGGAATTGGTGCGCCCGTCGGCAAAAACCGATGGTGATCCGGTTTGCTCGGCCGTGCCAATCAGGCCGGGGGCATCCACGATCCCGTGAATACGCATTTCGGCGACCATCTCGATAATGCCTGATCCGCAAATACCGGTTACACCGCTTGCACCAATTTCGGCGTCGAAGCTGGGATCGTCGGACCACAGGTCGCTGCCAATCACTTTGAAGCGCGCAATCTTGGTCACTGGGTCAATCTCGACCCGTTCGATCGCGCCGGGCGCGGCACGTTGGCCACTGCTGATCTGCGCGCCTTCAAAGGCAGGTCCGGTGGGCGACGAACAAGCGAGCACTTTCTCGCGGTTGCCTAGCAAGATCTCTGCATTGGTGCCCACATCGACGATCAATACTAGATCATCTGACTTGTCCGGTGCCTCCGACAAGGCGACGGCAGCTGCATCCGCACCAACGTGACCCGCAATGCATGGCAGGAAATAGATCCGCGCTGAAGGGTGAATGGTCAGGTCCAGCTCGACCGCTCGCATGCGCAGGGCATTTGACGTGGCCAAGGCAAAAGGCGCTTGCCCCAGCTCGAATGGATCGATCCCAAGGAACAGGTGGTGCATGACGGGGTTGCAGACGAAAACCGCATCCACGATCAGCCCTTTATCAACGCCGCCCTCGGCGCAAATCTCGTCAAACAGCGTGTTCATACCTGCACGCACCGCACGAGTCATCTCATCCGCGCCGCCCTCATTCATCATCGAATAGCTGACGCGGCTCATCAAATCCTCACCAAAGCGGATCTGCGGATTCATAACGCCCGACGACGCAACGACCTCACCGGTTTGCAAATCGCATAGGTGCGCCGCGATGGTCGTGGACCCCAGATCGACGGCCAGCCCATAAACGGTGCCCTCATAGAAGCCAGGCCACAGATGCATGATGCGCGGCGGGTTCTCATCATCGCCCAAATGTACCGCCACAGTGACCTTCCAGCCGCCTTTGCGCAGAATCTTCTGCATCACCTGCAAGATATTTAAGTCCGCCTTCACATTCTCTAGCTGCCATTGCTCTTTCAATGCAGCGCAAAGACGCTCCAGATCGCCCGATGGGTCATGCATGTCGGGCTCTTGTACCTCGACGTAGAACAGTTTGGTTGACGGGTTCAGTACAATATCACGTGCCTCGGCGCGCTTACGGACAACCTGCTTGTGCACTTGGCTCTCGGCGGGGACGTCAATCACAACATCGCCCATGACCTGCGCCTGACAGCCCAAACGGCGCCCGTCGATCATACCGCGCTTGTCCTTATAGCGCTGCTCGACGCTGTTCCATTCGCTCAGCGCGTCATCCTGAACCGTCACACCATGCTTGGAGAATTGACCATATCCCGGTGATACCTGACATTTCGAACAAATGCCGCGCCCCCCGCAAACCGAATCCAGATCGACCCCCAATTGCCGCGCTGCCGTCAGAATGGGGGTGCCTTTCGGAAAATGCCCGCGCTTGCCCGAAGGCGTAAATACCACCAGTGGATCGTTGCTCATCAATTCAGTCCTCAAAACCTTTGCTGCAACATAGCGAAGGCTGCGCCAGACGAAAGCCAAGATGCGTCGCAAAATGCCGCATCCGCGCCCTTGTCTCTCTGGCTCTTAAATATCCCGTGATTGCAACTACGCGGACGCAAACGAACTGGCCTAAACCTCGTGCATGGCCCGAGCATGGAAAATGAACCCCAAGAAATTCAGCAGCAGCTGTGCCGCCAAGATGCTGGTCGACCCGGTGGGATCATAGTCAGGTGCAACCTCGACCAAATCGATCCCTACAATCTCATGGCGTTTCGCCGCGGCCTGCAACAATTCCAACACTTCATAGTACAGAAAACCCCCATGGGACGGCGTGCCGGTACCGGGGGCGATCGACGGGCAGAACGCATCAATATCAATTGTCACGTACAGCCGCGCACCATCAGGCACATGCGCCAAAACCCCCATTGTGCCCATCTTGCGCGCCTGCCGGACCGAGATAATGTCGGATCCCATCGCACGGGCATCGTCATATCCTTCGCGTGCAGTTGAACTGACGTTTCTAATGCCAACCTGCGTCAAGCCTGAGACATATTCATGCTCGGCGGCCCGGCGCATGGGGTTGCCATGACCGTGGCGCACCCCGTGGCGTTCATCGACGAAATCAAGATGCGCGTCGATTTGCAGGATGTGAATGTCGCCTTGACCGTCAAACGCACGGATACAGGGAATGTTGATCGAATGATCGCCGCCAATCACGACGGGCAGGGCACCGGCATCCAAGATCGCCCGCACACCGGTTTCGATGTTTGCATGGCTTTGTTCAGTATCGGTATGGACGATGTCCGCGTCGCCAATATCAACGATATTTACATCGCCTGGAAGATACACCGCATCATCTTCGTGGTCATACGCCCCGGCATGGCCAAAGCTGAACAGGGTCGATGCCTCGCGCACACCACGCGGGCCAAACCGTGCGCCCGCACGCCACTGGGTTCCCGCGTCAAACGGTGCCCCCAAGATCGCAACATCGGCATCCAGAGCCGCCCAGTCCGGCTGATAGGGACGCTTTCCAAAGGTGGAAATGCCCACAAATGGCAGATCCAGCCTCCCACCCTCATATCCGTGATTGGCCATCTTTATGCTCCTTTAAACCCCAGTCGACGCAGCTTTGACCGAGCTATGCATTTTTGCAATGGCGCTGCGCGGCAAATGTCCCTTTCCAATCTGCACAATCCATGAAATAGGAAACCGCCAAATGAACCCATGCAAGCCGAGGTGCAAAAATGGAGATTCGTGAGGCTCTGACCTTTGACGATGTATTACTGGTGCCAGCGGCATCAAGCGTGTTGCCTTCGACGGCCGACACACGCACCCATGTGACAAAATCGATCGCTTTGAACATACCGCTGCTCAGCTCTGCGATGGACACAGTGACCGAAGGCCGCATGGCCATTGCCATGGCCCAAGCGGGCGGGATGGGTGTGGTTCACCGCAACCTTTCGATCGCCGAGCAAGCCGAAGAAGTGCGCCGCGTCAAACGCTTTGAAAGCGGGATTGTTTACAATCCGATCACTTTGCGTGCCAACCAAACCCTGGCGGACGCCAAGGCCTTGCAGGAACGCTATAACGTTACCGGGTTTCCGGTGGTGGATGAAATGGGCCGGGTCGTG
>JAPKCR010000269.1 GCA_026421135.1 Sulfitobacter sp.
ATAAGATGTCCATACAGGGTTGTTTGGATATATTCAATCCTGTATGGTTTGATATGTTGCAGCAGGGAGAACCGTTATGAAACCATCAAAGCCAAGAGTTATGGAATGGGCCAAATCCACCTTCCAACCGCGTTTTGAACACGGCGATCAGGCCCAAGCCGCCCATCTGTGTGGCACCGATGATGGCAGCAAACTGGGCGCGGGATTCGGCCGCCTGACCAAGGCATCGTTCGAATGGACCGTGCAGTATGATGAGATCATTCTTGTTTTGGAAGGTGAAGTCACCGCAATAACGGAAACGGAGACCTTGAAGGCTGGCCCTCGGGATACAATCTGGTTGCCCGCTGGAACACGTGTCACCTATCAAGCAGAAGATGCTCTGATTTTCTACGCGATCCAGCCTGCTGATTGGGCGCAACCAGACAGCACGGAAGGGTAACGGGATCATGTCGATAATCTCGCGGCTGCCGCGCAATGACCAGACAAACGCCTGGAACACAATCCTGCCGCAACGCACGCCGCATGCGGCTTTGGCCACGGACATCAAGGCCGATTGGGTGGTTATCGGTGCAGGATATGCCGGTTTGGCGGCTGCACGCCAATTGGCACACAACCGGCCCGACGATAGCATTGCGTTGGTTGAGGCAGGTGTGTGCGGCGAGAACGCCTCGGGACGAAACTCGGGATTCATAATTGATTTACCGCATACGACATCTTCTAATCTTGATCAGTTGGAAGGGTCTCATAGTTACTTGCGCCTTGCGCGGGCCGCGACGGCAGCGCTGGAAAAGAATGTCCGCGACTTTGATATTCAATGCGATTGGTCACAGGACGGAAAGTATCATGCGGCTGTAACACCTGCAGGATCGCAAGCTATGCTGGAGCCCTATGCGGCAGAGTTAACGGCTTTGAATGAACCCTTCGAGTGGGTTGAGAAGGACGCCCTTGCAACCAAGTTGGGGACGAAACATTTTCACCGTGCGCTCTATACACCCGGATGTGTGTTGATGAACCCCGCAGCACTGACGCGTGGGCTGGCGGATACGCTGCCCGAAAATGTTTCGATCTTCGAGAATTCTCCCGTGACAGCGATGGATTATTCGAACGGCGTGCGCGCAACCACGCAGGGTGGATCAATCACCGCCCCGCGTATGATATTGGCCGCAAACGGGTTCAGCGACCAGTTCGGTTATGGCAAGAATACCTTTGTCCATCTGGCCCTTTGTGCCAGTCTGACCCGCCCTTTAACGCCTGACGAACAAGCCGCATTTGGCGTTGATCAGCCTTGGGGCCTGACGCCTGCAAACGGGTTTGGCGGCATTACAATGCGGTATACAAATGATCGTCGCATTCTGATCCGACAAGATATCAAGGTTGCGATGGGGCAGGACTTCAAGTCGCAAAAAACTGATGCTATCGGGCGGAACCACAAGGCCCTGATGGATGCCCGCTTTCCCAAATTAAGTGATGTGGCATTCGAAAGTTCATGGGTTGGATACATCTGTATGTCGCGCAACGGTGCGCCAACGTTTAGCGAAGTAAGTCCCAATATTTGGATGGCGGCGTGCCAAAATGGGATCGGCGTAACAAAGGGCACAATCAGCGGCATGCTGATTGCCGACAAAGCCTGTGGTGTAGTGAACCCGCTGATCAACGACATGGAGGCTCTTGGCGCGCCCACTCAGTTACCACCGCGTCCGTTGGTTGAGATTGGTGCAAGGGCCACAATCGGATGGGAAGTTTGGAAAAATCGCGATGAGGCTTAACCGTTCTATTGTTAATCGCCAGAAAGCCTTGTGAAGGTTTGTGCCCAATCATCGCATGATGAAGGAGTAGACGTTAGCTGCATTGCAGAAAGTTGGTAATTTGGGCTCGAAGCGGCCCTTCGCCGCACTTTGATCGAACGGCCGCAGTTGCGAAATTCATGATATTTGCAACAACCCTGATTGATCATATAAACAACGCTGCGCAGGTGGTGCATATATCCGGTGCAAAATAATGCCAACTGAAGTAGGCTTTCGATATGCTTATAGGTTACGCCAGAGTGTCCAGTCAGGGCCAGTCACTTGACCGCCAGATAGGCGCCTTGAATGGGGCCGAAGCCGACAAGATATTCCGCGAAGTTGCATCTGGGCGAACTGTGAAAGGTCGGCCACAGCTTGAGCGGGCCATTGATGCCTTGGGGGCAGGGGACGTATTAGTCATCGCCGAGTGGGACCGTGCCACCAGATCAATGATGGATGGGATCGGCATCATTCAACGTGTCGCTGACCGGTCCGCGACCGTTAAAGTTCTGGATAAGCCTTGGCTCGATCTGACCACCCCAATGGGGAAAGGCATCCTCGCGTTTTTATCTGCACTTGCTGAAGACGAACGGGAACGCATTACCCGTCGTGCGAACGAAGGTCGACAGATAGCGGTTGCCAAAGGTGTGAAATTTGGACGCAAACCCAAACTTACGGAACATCAGCGTCAGCTTGCTCGCGGTCGAATGGCGGACGGAGATACTTGCCGTGCCATTGCTCGAGACTTGGGGGTCGCTCACACCACTATTTCAAGGTTGCGGTAATAATTCCGCTTTCCAGCGAACGTCCATAGGGGCGGAAAGCAGAAGTTCGCTGCGAGTGCGCAGGCTCTGAGGCCATCTGGCGAAAGCAGCTGTTCAACGAAGGGGCAAATCCACTAATGCTGCAAATGATCTGATGGCGGCAGAGAGCCCAATGTGTGAATTCGCTTTTTGTGCTGCGCGCGCTCGCGGCGCAAAATTGCTGCACCCGCGCGGATTTCTCCGTCGCAATGCAGCCGGAAAACCGGTTATTCGTACAAATTGCAACGAGAACGAAATGCTCAAGGATCTTCTCGACTCGGCCCTGGTTTCTTCGAGTTCACTCGGATTTGGTGCATCAAGTATCTATTGGATGGCAAGTTATAATATGGCGGTTGTTCTCTAGATAGCGAACAGAAACATAAGCTGGACATCGGCCACATTTGTACCCGTTGCGTCGGTTTTCAGAAGATCACCCGCCGACTCCAAAATTCGATAGCTGTCGTTGTCGTTCAACGCCGCGACGACGTTAAGGTTGCCGGCCCGCGCCCGCGCGATAGTTCCTGCGGTCACGATCCCACCAGCCGCATTGGTTGGCCCATCACGACCATCGGTTCCACCGCTCAAGAAAACCCAATCGCAGGAGAGATCTGTGGAAAGCTTGGCCACATGAATGGCAAGCTCTTGGTTGCGCCCACCTCTACCATGCCCACTCAGCGTTACAGTCGTTTCCCCACCCCAGATGAGCAGTTTTTTTGGCCTAGTTTGTGTCGTACGCGCAACATCGACAATTTGGCGGGCTGCGGCTTTGACATCTCCAATCAAAGGGTCGGATGCGATGTGTGGGTTCCAATCGGCAGCAGCATCCGCAATGGCTTGCAGGCTATGCCGGTTCGAACAGATGATCGCGTTGTCGGCGCAAGATGGTCTGACAATACGGGGTGAGGCCAAAATATCGCAGCCAGCGCTTTGCAATTTCGGTTTAATATTATGTGACTTAAGAAACGCCGCAGTTTCGGTACATCGATCAAGTGGCAGCGCGGTCGGGCCACTGGCAATGACGCGTATGTCGTCGCCTACGACATCAGAAATAATCAAGCTGCGCACAGGTGCGGGATGCGCAAGGTCCAGCAACCCACCGCCCTTTAAGACCGAAAGTTGTTGGCGTACGGCGTTCAGCTTCGAAATATCGAGGCCTTCGGACAGCAAAGCTTCATTTATCGCAACCTTGTCGGCCAACGTAATTCCTGGGCGTGGCGTGGGCAAAAGTGCAGATCCGCCACCCGAAATTAGGCACAGTACTTCATCGTCCTCATCGGCGGCCTCCAGCAGGCGCATGACTTCTTTGCCAGCCTTGATGCCATTTTCATCGGGCAAAGGATGCCCTGACGCAAAAACCCGACATCCTTGAATGTCGCGCGCGTTCTCATAGTTCGTGACCGCAATGGCTTTCACGCGCTGGCCCTTTGGTGTGTGCCTTAGCGCTTGATCCATCATCGCGCAGGCGGCTTTGCCATAGGCAACGATGAATAAGCGACCACTGGGCGTTGCGTTCAGCGGTTTTTCTGAAAGTTCCCGCTTTACGGCTGCCGCTGGATCCGCAGCCCGCACGCCATCCAAAAAGAGCGTGCGGGCGAGGCCTTTTACGTCACTCAGGTTCATCCGGCGGCGATCTGCTTGGCTTTCTCAACCAGGTTTTCGGCCTGACGGATGGATGCGTAGTCGATCAGGCGGCCGTCAAGGGATACTGCCCCTTTGCCTGCGGCTTCAGCCGCTGCCATCGCTTCGATGATCCGGTTGGCCTTGGTGACTTCAGCATCTGACGGGCTCATGACCTCATTTGCGAGGGCGAGTTGGCTTGGATGGATCGCCCATTTACCTTCGCAACCCAGCACCGCTGCGCGGAAAGCAGCGGCCTTGTAGCCCTCGGGGTCGGAGAAATCACCGAACGGACCATCGATCGGACGCAGACCGTTGGCACGCGCCGCGACGACCATATTTGCAATAGCGGAATGCCACATATCGCCCCAATGCACTTGTCGCGAACCGTCATCAGCTGGGTCTGTTAGAACTGAATAATGTTCGTTCACGCCACCGATAA
>JAPKCR010000270.1 GCA_026421135.1 Sulfitobacter sp.
ATGAAAAAAACCTTGCTGACGTCGAACGTCTGGTTCAACGCGAAATCCCCCGCTTAGAGAATCCGCTGGGTGACAAGCCTGCTGCAAAGCCGGTCAAGGATACGGCTAAGGACACATCTAAGGTTGATAGGCCTGCACCCAAAGACGCCACGCAGGACGACGCCCCGACGACAGAAAAGCCCAAGCGCACGCGGACCCGGAGCCGTAAAAAGTCTGATTCTGTGAAGGTTGAGGACGAAAGCGGTACGGCTGACGCGCCAAAGCCCGAAGCAATGCCAGAGGTGACCGCCGAGAATCAGCCCGAGCCAAAAGCGGCTGCGCCGGAAGAAAAACCGCAAGATGACAAGCAACAGCAAAATCGTCGCGGCGGGCGGGGTAGCAATCGGAACGACAATCGCAATCAGAACAACCGCAACGATAACAAAGTTGTCGGTCTGGGCGAACATACCCCGGAGTTTATCGGGCTTAGCTTTGCTGAGCGCCGCGACTAACCACCGGCGGGTATTCTTAAAAACGGGCGCAGGGGAAACCTTGCGCCTTTTTTCGTTTAGCGGACCACCACAAACAAAAGCGCCGCGCAGACCCTTCGATCCACGCGGCGCAATCGCAGAAGTTTCAGACGATCAGCTTAACCGGCTGACCACAATCGTGACTTCTGGCTTTTTACCGATCTCGTCGTTGGCCGACTGACGCACGACACGCTTGAGGCCATCATGCAGTTTGTCATCATCGCGCAGCGTCTTTGCGTTGGCGCGGCCAAGGAACTGACCCAGATCAGCCTCTAAGATCTCAACAAGTGACGATTTTGAACGGCCCTGTTCAGGCAAGCCCATGGCATCGACCCAAGGGTCACCCAAGGCTTCGTCGTTTTCATCCATGATGACAGTGACAGTAACGTGCCCGTTCAGTGCCATGCGGATACGGTCGCGCACGACCCCATCCATCGCACCGATCTGGGTTGAGCCGTCCAGGTATGTACGCCCGCTGTCGACATATTCTGCGACTTTGGGTTCATTGCCAGACAGATCAATCATCATGCCATTTACAGCCAAAACGCCCTTCATGCCTTTGGCATTGGCGATCTTCACATGCTCGCGCAGGTGACGGTGTTCGCCGTGCATCGGGATCAGGATCTGCGGTTTGACCACATCGTGCAACGTCTCAAGGTCGGGACGGTTGGCGTGGCCCGACACGTGGTACAGGCCCGAACTGTCGTCAACAATATCAACGCCCATTTCGGAGAACGCGTTCATCACCCTGATCACGCCACGCTCATTGCCCGGGATGGTTTTGGACGAGAACAAGAACATGTCCCCTTCCTTCATCTCAAGACCCATGTATTTCCCGCGCGCCAGCTGTGCCGACGCTGCACGGCGTTCGCCCTGCGATCCGGTTACCAGCAGCATCAGGTTTTCACGAGGTATGCCACGTGCTTCCTCTGGGCTTATTACGGCCGGAAAGTCATTCATCACTCCCGTCTCAAGCGAGGCCTCAACCATCCGCTTCATCGCGCGACCCAGCAGTACGACCGACCGCCCGGCCCGTTCACCCGCATCCGCAAGGGTCTTCACCCGTGCCACGTTGGATGCAAATGTCGTTGCGACGACCATGCCTTGCGCTGAACCCAGAAGCTTTTCAATCTCTGGCCCAACGGTCGCCTCGGATCGGCCTGCGTTCTGAGAGAACACGTTGGTACTGTCACAGATCAACGCCTTGACGCCGCCCTTGGACACATCGGCCCAAAGCTCGGGATCATAGGCTTCGCCTACTCCCGGTGTCACATCGATCTTGAAATCGCCCGAATGGATCAAACGGTCGCCGGCCACGTCAATCACAAGGGAAGACGATTCAGGGATCGAGTGGGACATCGGCAAAAAGCCAACCGTGAACGGACCAACGGTGGTCGTTGCAGGCCACGATGCCACGGTCGTAATCGCATTATCGGGATGGTTGTATTCGCTCATCTTGCGCTTGGCGATGTTGGCGGTAAATTTCCGCGTATAGATCGGCGCGCGCAAACGGTCATAGGTATGCGCAACCGCGCCCACGTGGTCTTCGTGCGCGTGGGTGATGAAGATGGCTTCAATCTGGTTGCGGCGTTCTTCCAGCCAGGCGATATCGGGGATGATCAAATCCACGCCAGGGCTGGTGTCCATGTCGGGGAATGCAACGCCAAGGTCGACTACAATCAGTCTTTCCTTGCCGGGTTTCCCATAGCCATAAACATAGGCATTCATGCCTATTTCACCTGCCCCACCGAGGGGCAGATAGATCAATCTTTCGCTGCTCATATGATTAAGCGGTGTCCTTGTTATAATTATAAATCACGGTCAAACCGTGCATTGTCAGATCATCTTGGTAGGCATCGAACAGGTCCACTGCCTGTTGAAACAACGGGGCCAGCCCGCCGGTGGCGATCACACGCATTTCGCGTTCACGCTCCGCCTTTATCCGCGCACATATCTCACGAACGAGGCCAACATAACCCCAAAAAATACCTGATTGGATGCAGGCCACGGTATTTGTACCGATCACGGTCTGCGGTTTCGAAATATCTACATGAGGTAAGGCCGCTGCGGCATTGTGCAATGCCTCAAGACTTAGGTTCACCCCCGGCGCGATTACACCGCCGATATAGGCCCCATCACTGGCAACTACATCAAAGGTCGTCGCTGTCCCGAAGTCCACCACGATCAGATCGCCACCAAACAGATCGAACCCCGCAACAGTATTCACCAAGCGGTCCGGCCCCACGGCGGTGCCCGCATCAACGCGGACATCGACCGGTAGCTTGCATTCAGGTTTACCGACAACGATGGGCCGAGTGTGGAAATACCGATCCGCCAACACGCGCAGGTTAAACACCACCCGTGGAACGGTGGAGCTTATGATCATATCGGTGATGTCCGCCTCGACCTTTTCGAACCTCATCAGCGTGCTTAGCCAAACATAATACTGGTCCGCCGTGCGCTGCCATTCGGTAGAGGTGCGCCATGTTCCGATGAACCGGGTCCCGTCCCATATCGAAAAAACCGTATTCGTATTGCCGCAATCAATCGCCAAAAGCATCGAACGGCCCTCCCTCACATACTAGAAAAATACATCGGCCGCCGTGATCGGCACCCGCCCTTTGGGGGTTCGTAAAATCAGACTACCGTTTTCATCGACATCTTCAAACACACCGCGGGTCTCGTCACGCATAGTCCGCGCGACAATCTCCTCTCCCAACCGTGCCGCATGGGCCAGCCACGCGTTGCGGATCGGGGCAAATCCGAAAGTTATGAATTGTGTCTCAAGCTCTGCATATTCTAACGCCAGCGCATCTAGGAATGCTGAGGGTGAAACAGAAATACCGGTTTCACCGATCACAGACACGGGACGCAGTGCACCCGCCTCTAGCTGATCGGCACCGGGGGCATGAGCTAGATTGACGCCGATGCCAATCGCCAGATGATCCCCGATCGTCTCAAGCAGGATCCCGGCGACCTTTCCACCATTCAGCAGCACATCATTCGGCCACTTCAAGGCAAAGGCACTCTCGTCACCCGTCACCCGGACAAAGGCCCGGCGCAATGCCAGTGACGCGACAAAGCTACGTAATGCTGCAACGCCAGGTGCCTCGGCCCGCCGCATGATCAATGTTCCTGCGAAATTTCCTTTTGGCGTGGACCATGAGCGCCCGCGCCGACCGCGCGCTGCGGTCTGTTCCTCGGCCAAGATCCAAAGTGGTCCAGTTAAATCAGGCGCGCGCCGCGCCGCTTCGCTTAAGGTAGAATCAATGCTCTCAAAAACAAGCCGACCGTAGCCATCTGGCCACGACGCCCCTTGTTTCTCTGGTTCGCAATTATTCCCGCCGGAGGCACCCTCGCTCACGGGGCCCACCATCGGATCAGTTGACCAGCGTCGCCGCTGCCGTGATGGCAGCACCCTCGACACCGAAGGTATTGGCGATACCGACCACCATGATCACAGCCGAGACAATCAGAAACCCAGTCAGCAAACCGCTTTGGCTTTTGTCCAGACGATCATCACCTTCTTCGCCGAAATACATCAGAAACACGATACGCAGATAATAATAGGCACCAATCGCCGAGGCCACAGCGCTGGCCGTAACCAGCCAGATCAGACCCGCATCAACGCCCGCTTGCCACACACCGAACTTGGCAAAAAAGCCCAACATCGGCGGCACACCAGCCAGCGAAAACAGCAGCACCAGCATCGCCAGTGCCTTACCAGGTGCGCGCTTGGAATACATGTTCAGCGCAGAGATATCTGTCACGGGCTGCCCGTCTTTTTCCATGCTAAGGATAAACGCGAAGGTACCGATGTTCATGGTCACATAGATCGCCATGTAGACCAGCATTGCTTTGACGCCCAACTGGGTTCCTGCGGCCAAGCCGATCAAGGCATATCCCATGTGGGCGATCGACGAGTAAGCCATCAGACGCTTGATGTTCGTTTGCGCAATCGCGGCAATCGCCCCAAGGAACATTGAGAGCACCGACAGCAATGCGATGATCTGGCTCCATTCAGCCACTGCATTGCCAAACGCATCATGCATAACACGTGCAAACAACGCCATTGCAGCAACTTTCGGTGCCGTCGCGAAAAATGCGGTCACGGGCGTGGGAGCCCC
>JAPKCR010000271.1 GCA_026421135.1 Sulfitobacter sp.
GGACCGGGGTTAAGCCCCCGGACCCCCGGAGTTTATTTTGCAAAATGAACGGCCAAAGGTCGTTTTGGTTGCAGTTGGGAGAGATGAGTATGCCGAAGCAGGATTATGACGGACCGATCTTGGAGATTGATATGCTGTCGATCTCGTTTTTCACGCGGTTGCGTGAAATTCCTGCGGTGATGGATTTCTCGGTTTTGGTCAAGCCGGGCGAAGCTGTGGGGCTGGTCGGGGAATCCGGTTGTGGGAAATCCACAGTCGCTTTGGGGGTGATGCAGGATCTGGGCGTCAACGGGCAAGTCGTCGGCGGGTCAATCAAGTTCAAGGGTCGTGATCTGGCCAAGATGAGCGATGAAGAGCTGCGCGATATTCGTGGCAGCCAGATCGCGATGATTTATCAGGAACCAATGGCGTCGCTGAACCCTGCCATGCGGATCGGGCGGCAGTTGATGGAAGTGCCCATGATCCATTCGGGTATGTCTGAAAGCGACGCCCGCGCCCGCGCCTTGCAGGTAGTGACAGATGTGAAATTGCCCGACCCCGAGCGCATCTTGAAGGCCTATCCGCATCAGTTGTCCGGCGGGCAGCAGCAGCGGATTGTTATCGCCATGGCGCTGATGTCGGAACCCGCGTTGTTGATCTTGGATGAACCTACCACTGCGCTGGATGTGACAGTCGAGGCGGCGGTGGTCGAGTTGGTCAAGGATTTAGGCAAGAAATACGGCACTTCGATGCTGTTTATCTCGCACAACCTTGGACTGGTGTTGGAAACATGTGACCGGATTTGCGTGATGTATTCAGGTGAAGCGGTCGAGCGCGGATCGATTGAGGATGTGTTCGACGAGATGCAGCACCCCTATACGCAGGCGCTGTTCCGGTCGATCCCCCTGCCCGGTGCCGACAAGAATGCGCGCCCGTTGATCGCAATCCCCGGCAACTTCCCCTTACCCCATGAGCGGCCACCGGGCTGCAACTTTGGGCCCCGCTGTGACTATTTCGAGGCCGGGCGCTGCGATCAGGGTCCAATCTTTATGGAAGACGTGCCGGGCAACGAACGCCACGCCACGCGCTGTCTGAAGTTTCAGGAAATCGACTGGAAGGCACCGCTGGAACTGGCCGAGGTCAAGACAAAAGGCGAGATTGGCAAGGTTGTCCTGAAGATGGACAAACTCAAAAAATACTACGAGGTTGCTGCCAATTCGATGTTCGGGGGATCGGCCAAGAAGGTCGTGAAGGCCAACGAAGAGCTAAGCTTTGAGGCGCACGAATCTGAAACATTGGCGATTGTGGGCGAATCCGGCTGTGGTAAATCCACCTTTGCCAAGGTGTTAATGGGGTTGGAAACCGCAACTTCCGGTCAAATATTGCTGGACGGTGTCGACATTGGCGATGTCCCGATCGAGGAGCGGACCACTCAGAACGTGGCGGACATTCAAATGGTATTCCAAAACCCGTTCGATACCTTGAACCCATCGATGACCGTCGGGCGCCAGATCATTCGGGCGCTCGAGATTTTCAGGATTGGCAAAAACGAGAAGGAACGTCGCCAGCGCATGTTGGAACTGCTTGATCTGGTTAAACTGCCGCGCGAATTTGCGGGACGTATGCCGCGCCAATTGTCAGGTGGGCAAAAGCAGCGTGTGGGCATTGCCCGCGCCTTTGCTGGCGATGCGCGCATAGTTGTGGCCGATGAACCCGTGTCGGCCCTTGACGTATCAGTACAGGCGGCGGTGACCGATCTGTTGATGGAGATCCAGCGCGAGCAAAAGACCACGTTGCTGTTCATCAGCCATGATTTGAGCATCGTACGCTATTTGTCGGACCGCGTGATGGTGATGTATCTGGGTCATGTGGTTGAGATGGGCACCACCGATCAGGTATTTTCGCCCCCCTATCACCCCTATACCGAAGCACTGTTGTCCGCGGTTCCGATTGCCGACACGCGGGTCAAGAAAAAGCACATTGTGTTGGAGGGGGATGTGCCATCAGCCATGAACCCGCCGCCCGGTTGCCCGTTCCAGACGCGGTGTCGCTGGAAATCGCAAGTGCCGGGTAATTTGTGCGAAACTGTTGTTCCCGCGTTGCGCAGCGTGGCGGATGGTCATCAGGTTAAATGCCATCTGACCGATGCACAATTGGCCAAGATGGAGCCTGTGATTGAGCTGAACGTGGCCGCAGAATAAATTAGGGGCGGCCGCTGCGCATGCAGCGACCGCCCCGGATCGTTCATTTGAAAGCGGCTATTGCTTAGTTATGGTAGACAGTTTCAACCTGCTGCACGACCACGTCAGCAAAACCCAAAATCATCGCGTTGTAGAAGTCCTCTTCGGAAGGTGCGACGCTCACATAGCCTTCTGGTATCACTTGCTCGGCTGGATAAGCCGCAACATTCACAGCAAAGCTTTGTGCGCCGATGCTGTTATTGTCGTCAGAGATCGCGACAACACCAGAAATTTCGTTGAAGCCTTCGATAGACGTCAGCATCGGGTTACCGTTCAGCGAAATCTGACGCACATCGATTTTGATGGTTGGAAGGCCAGCGTCGGAACCGGTTTTCACGCGGGATGCGATGGCTTGCTCCAGGTCGGTCACGATCTCTGGGAATACCTCGAGAGCGTTTGTGTTCTCGGCTGCGTCGAGAACCGCTTCGACTTTGATCTCAGAGAAGGCGATTTCTTCGTTGGCGTAGGCCGCAGTCGACAGCGCCGCGATGCTAACCGAAGTTGCCAGAACAATACTTTTTACCGAGTTAAACATTTCATAATCCTTATCGTCTTGCTTGCACGCAGGGGCTCTTCAGCCCGAATTGCGTTCTGCATGATCAACACCGGACATGGATGCTTGGTTCCGCCATCCGCAAAGTATTGTTGCGAAGGCTGTTTGAAATCAAATACGTCTACAAATTATCGATTTAGAGGCCTGCAATAACTTTTACGTAATTTTTAGTTTCTTTGAACGGGGGAATGCCGCCGTATTTCTTTACGGCACCGGGTCCGGCATTATAGGCGGCAAGGGCCAGCCTCCAATTGCCAAAGGCGCGGAATTGCCGTTTCAGATAACGTGCGCCACCATCAAGGTTTTGATAAGGGTCCGAGGGATCAACCCGCAAGCCGCGCGCAGTCTCCGGCATCAACTGCGCCAGTCCCATCGCACCTTTGTGGGATCTTGCTGTCGGATTCCAGCCGCTCTCTTGCTGCACAAGTCGCAAGAACAAATCTTCGGGGATGGCGTGGCGGCGGGCCGCTTCGCGGGCCATGTTATGATATTGGCCCCTGTATTTGCCTTTGTATTTTGGAACGTCCCATTTTGTCGGGGTTGTCACACGGGTCGGCTGCAACCGGACCGAGGCCGCATATTGCTTGGACGCGCGTGTATCGAGCAGCTTTTTTTGCGAGGCAAACAATTTCGACCGACTTTTAGATGAGAAGACATCGGCGGCGACCGGGCTGGCGAGCAAAGCAGCGCAGCACAGTGTTGTGACGATACGTATTATCATGAAACCCCCAAAGCCCATCAATCTAACAGAACATATCAAAATCACGGGTTTGCGCCACTCTTTTATCGCGCCCTATGAAACCGTGATTACGCATAAACCGATCCTTTGCCCTGTTTCTTGTAGGCTGCGCTGCTATAACGTCGTCCAAAGCAAGGGCTTGCGGGATTCGCTTGGCCCTTTCAACCGCATAGCAGACAGGGGGCATCATGGCCGGCTCAGTGAATAAAGTGATCCTTATTGGCAATCTGGGGCGAGATCCCGAAGTGCGTTCTTTCCAGAATGGCGGCAAAGTGTGCAACCTGCGCATTGCGACCTCCGAAACCTGGAAAGACCGCAACACAGGTGAACGCCGCGAAAAGACAGAATGGCATACCGTAGCCATCTTTCAGGAAGGGCTTGTGCGCATTGCAGAGCAGTACCTGAAGAAGGGTTCCAAAGTGTACATCGAAGGCCAGTTGCAGACCCGTAAATGGCAGGACCAGTCGGGCGCAGACCGCTACAGCACCGAAGTCGTCTTGCAAGGGTTTGGTGGCACATTGACCATGCTGGACGGTCCGTCAGGTGGTGGGTCTGGTGGTGGCGGTGGCGGCGGCTATGACAGCGGTCCATCCGATCCAGGCGGCTATGGTGGCGGATACGAATCCGGCCCGTCCAGCAGCGGTGGCGGTGGCAGCAGCAGTGGCGGCGGCGGTGGCCAGTCTTCGCGTGACCTGGACGATGAAATCCCGTTCTAAAGGACCCTTTTCTCTCAATCTGAGTTTTTGCAGAGATTGGTAATATTTTCAAAGATAGTTTAATGCCGCCATCGTATATGGCGGCATTTTTTATGTTGCGACTTAATAAGCCACGTAGATCTACCGTTCGGCCAACGCCTCTGCGAGCAAGCCCCGCACAGTTTCCCGCGGGACGTCGCCGGTCACGAATGCATCACCGATGCCGCGCGCCAGAACAAAGCGAAGTTCGCCTTGCACGACCTTTTTGTCCTGCCCCATTAGATCAAGCAGCGCATCGGCATCGGGCAAGTTGCCCTTGATATCGCGCAAGTCGGTCTTCATACCCATGGCCTTTAAATGGGCGCGCACGCGACTTGGGTCTTCTTGGGAA
>JAPKCR010000272.1 GCA_026421135.1 Sulfitobacter sp.
CGTCGATACCCACGCGGCTTGCGATGTATGGGATGTTATAGAATTTGCACTTCGTTTGTGACTCCGCCTAGCAACATCCATTCCTCACATAATGATAGTTATGTTAATTATGGTCTAGGTCTGGAGCCTCTCGTCCTGCAAGTAGTTGGGATGGCCATCAGACGCGCAAAAAATCTAACTGTCATGTAATTACATCCGGTTCGATGCGGCCGATGGTTTCTTTCAGATTGCTGACGGTTTGCGCGGCGTGGCGCACGTTTTGCAGGGCTTCCTGCGTATCACGGCGTGGGTTCCTGTATCTCGTGGCGATTATGGCTGATTTAGCCGAAAGGTTTTGGCCTCGCGGCTCTCCAACAGCATGGACGCCGCGTCCTGCGTTGAAGCACTGAAAGAGGCATTGGCAAAACATGGCACGCCGGAAATCTTCAACACCGACAGTCATATAAGTGGCAACAGCGGCGATTGGATTAACGTGCTGACGGCTCCGAGGATCAAGCCCAGCATGGATGGTAAAGGGCGGTGGATTGGTCACCGAATGGGGCCTATGCCAGCAAAACAGAACCAGTGAAATTAGTAGCCTGACATGAAACCCTGATCCACCTTAACAAAGCTGCAAAGTGGTCGAATAACTAGGGCCACCTCTGCCTCCAGTTCGCTTTTATAATTGCATTGCCTACATAACACATGCGATGCGCACCGGTGAAACGTGAGAGCGAGAAGGCCTTGGACCATAATCAGGTCAGTTGGTGTGGCATCCTCCTACCACAAGAAGCCGATGCCACAGGTGTCGGTCCCACAGAAAGGTTCTGCTGTGCAAACGCCCTATTACCTGATCGATAAGTCCCGTCTGCTTCCCAACCTTGAGAAGATAGACAAGCTGCGTAAAGCATCCGGCGTAAAGTGTCTGCTGGCACTCAAGTGCTTTGCAACGTGGTCTGTTTTTGACTTTATGGCAAACTATATGGACGGATCCACCTCATCCTCCCTGTACGAAGTCCGTTTGGGTCATGAAAAATTTCCTGGCGAAACCCATGCGTATTCTGTGGCCTATGCAGATCACGAAATTGCTCAGGTGCTGGCCTTTTCCGACAAGATTATTTTCAACTCTATTGGCCAACTGACAAAGTTTTCGCAGGCGTCCCAAGGGCATGTGCGCGGATTGCGGGTAAACCCCGGTGTCTCGACATCGGAATTTGATCTTGCCGACCCCGCCCGCCCCTTCAGCAGATTGGGAGAACATGACCCCGCCGTGATCGAAGCGGTTGCCGACCAAATCAGCGGTCTGATGTTTCACAACAACTGTGAAAACGACAGCTTTGAGCGTTTCGACGAGATGCTGACGTTGATCGAAGACCGTTTCGGCGAAGTGATTCACAAAATGGACTGGATCAGTTTAGGCGGCGGCATTCATTTCACTGGTGACGGGTATCCGCTTGATCGCCTTGCCGAGCGGCTCAAGGCGTTCGGGCTGGCATTCGGCGTGCAAGTCTACCTTGAACCAGGCGAGGCGGCCATCACCGGTGCGGCAACGCTTGAGGTCACAGTGCTGGATACGATGTTCAACGGTAAGAATCTTGCGATCGTCGACAGCTCGATTGAGGCGCATATGCTTGATCTGTTGATCTACCGTGAGCCCGCTAAAGTCGCCCCCAACAAGGGCGAGCATCAATGGATGATCTGCGGAAAATCCTGCCTTGCCGGTGATATCTTTGGCGAGTTTCGTTTTGACGCGCCGCTAAAGGCGGGGGATCGTGTTTCGTTTCAGGACGCCGCAGGATACACTATGGTCAAGAAGAACTGGTTCAACGGGGTGAAGATGCCAAGCATCGCGATCCGCGAACTGGATGGAACCATACGGCTGGTGCGCGATTTCGACTATGAAGATTTTGCAGCTGCATTGTCGTAAATACAAATAATAGAGGCCACTTGGATATATGAAACGTAACGTTCTAATTATTGGCGCGGGCGGCGTCGCTCAGGTCGTGGCGCATAAGTGCGCGCAAAATAATGATGTTCTGGGTGACTTACATATTGCAAGTAGGACAGTCTCTAAATGCGAGGCGATCATTAAAAGCGTGCATGAAAAAGGCGCGATGAAACAGGATGGTACGTTCAAGGCCCATACAGTTGATGCGATGGACAGTGCATCAGTTGCTGAGTTGATCACCAAGACAAGTGCGCAGATCATCATCAACGTGGGCTCGCCCTTTGTGAACATGACGGTTCTTGAGGCCTGCATCCAGACGGGTGTCGCCTATATCGATACAGCGATCCACGAAGATCCGGCCAAGATTTGCGAAACGCCACCTTGGTATGGCAATTACGAGTGGAAGCGCCGGGACGACTGCGCCGCCGCCGGCGTCACCGCAATTTTGGGTGCGGGATTTGATCCGGGCATGGTCAACGCGTTTGCACGCTTTGCAGTAGATGAGTTCATGGATGAAGTGACCTCAATCGACATCGTCGATATTAACGCGGGTGACCACGGCAAATACTTCTCCACGAACTTCGACCCCGAGATCAATTTCCGTGAATTTACCGGCACCGTTTACAGCTGGCAGCAAGGCGCTTGGCAAGAAAACAAGATGTTCGAGGTCGGCCGTGAATGGGATCTTCCGGTCGTCGGTAAGCAAAAGGCCTATATGTCCGGTCACGACGAGGTCCATTCACTTGCGGCAAACTATCCAGAGGCCGACATTCGGTTCTGGATGGGCTTTGGTGATCATTACATCAACGTATTCACTGTTCTGCAAAATCTGGGTCTATTGTCAGAGCAACCTGTGACAACCGCAGAAGGTTTGGAGGTTGTTCCCCTCAAGTTGGTTAAAGCTGTGTTGCCAGACCCCTCCAGTCTTGCACCCAATTACACTGGAAAAACCTGCATTGGTGATCTGGTGAAGGGTATCAAGGATGGCAAAGAGGTCGAGGTCTTTGTTTACAATGTGGCCGATCACAAGGATGCATATACTGAAGTCGGCAGCCAAGGCATTTCATACACCGCGGGCGTCCCGCCTGTCGCCGTTGCGATGCTAATTGCCGATGGCACATATGACTTGGGCGTCATGATGAATGTCGAGGAACTAGACCCTAAACCGCTTTTCTCATTGCTCGACCACATGGGATTGCCGACGCGGGTCAAAGATGGGGCTGGTGACCGTGAATGGAACCGCTCATAGGCAAGGATGTCGGCACATTCAGCCAGCAGCATCTAGGATATCATTACGAGAGTTCCCAAAGCAGCTTTGAAGCAAACATCAGCAGAACCGCAGTAGTCGTCACCTCATCGGAGGTGTGGGTGGCCATGGTACCGCCCCATTCGCCTCCAGCCATGCCATGTCGTTGTCGACCCATTTGTGGATTCTAAAATGCTGCTTCTTGCGGATCACTTAGCATTGGTCCCACCGCTGATCGGCAGGACATCAGGCATCCTGACCGACCTTCTGACGTTGCCGGCCTAATCCGTCAATGTTCAGCTCCATCACGTCGCCGACTTTCAAATAAACAGGCTCGGGCTTCATCCCCATGCCCACGCCCGGCGGGGTGCCTGTCGAAATCACATCGCCGGGGTGCAAGGTCATCAACCCGCTAAGGTGCTCGATGATCTCGGCCACGGTAAAGATCATCGTGGATGTGTTACCCGTCTGCATCCGCTTACCGTTCACATCTAGTGACATGGCAAGGGCCTGCGGATCGGTGATTTCATCGCGGGTCACCAACCAGGGGCCTGTAGGCCCGAAGGTGTCGCAACTTTTCCCCTTGGTCCACTGGCCGGTCAGCTTGTTTTGGAAGTGCCGCTCGCTGACATCATTGATGATGCAGTAACCTGCAACATAGTCCAGCGCATCAGCCTTGGAGACGTATTTGGCGGTCTTGCCTATCACCACGCCCAACTCGACTTCCCAATCGGTATGAGTCGATCCGCGTGGCATCATCACATCATCGTTTGGCCCGACGACGGCAGAGTTGGCTTTGAGAAACAGGATCGGATGTTCGGGGATCGCAGCGCCGGTCTCAGCGGCGTGATCAGAGTAATTCAGGCCGATGCACAGAAACTTGCCGATGTTGCCAATGCAAGGTCCGATGCGGGGATTGTCAGTTACCTCGGGAAGTTTTGTAGGATCAATGCTGCGCAACTTTTCAAGAGTGGCGTCATTTAGCATATCGCCGGTGATATCCGCGACATGGTCGGACAAATCCCGCAATGTGTCACCATCCATAAGGCCGGGTTTTTCGGCGCCCGTTTTGCCGTATCGAACAAGTTTCATATATTTTCCTAGTTTAGTTATTGTCGCGTGGCATATTCAAACGTGGATAAGCTATCAGCCGTCCGCAAGGCTTAAATGTGGGGCAACAGGGCGGTTCTTGATGTTTTCGAGTGGCTTACGATGCCGCATAAACTGGCTGCGATAAAATTCCGTTCGATACTGCTGAGGATATTGACGGAGTTACCCTACGTGTTGGCAGCCATTTGCGGCATTCCAGAAAATAGCTGCTAACAGCAATTCATTTAAAACAATAGATCTATCTGCTCTATTGGTCTA
>JAPKCR010000273.1 GCA_026421135.1 Sulfitobacter sp.
AAAATCTTTATCTCGTCCGGCGACCACGACATGGCCGACAACATCATTCACCTGGTTCTGGCCAAAATCGAAGGCGGCCCGGAAGGCATCAAAGGTGTGTCGTTGTTCATCGTGCCCAAGTTCATGGTTAACGAAGACGGCTCCCTTGGTGAGCGCAACAGCCTCTCCGTCGGCTCCATCGAAGAGAAAATGGGCATTCACGGCAACTCGACCTGCGTTATGAACTACGACGGTGCAGTCGGTTATCTGCTGGGCGAAGAGCATAAAGGCATGCGCGCCATGTTCACCATGATGAACGAAGCCCGTGTTGGCGTTGGCATGCAAGGTTTGGCACAATCCGACGTAGCCTATCAAAATGCGCTCGACTACGCCAAGGACCGCCTGCAAGGGCGTGCCGTGACAGGTGCCGAAAACCCAAATGGCCCGGCTGATCCGCTGATCGTACATCCTGACATCCGTCGCAGCTTGATGGACCAGAAATCATTCATTGAAGGCGCACGCGCATTCATCCTTTGGGGTGCAAGCCTGATCGACGCTGCCCACCGCTCGAACGACAAAGACGCCGACGGACTGGTGTCGCTGATGACACCCGTCATCAAAGGTTTCCTGACCGATGTCGGCTATGACATGACTGTCAAAGCGCAACAAATTTACGGCGGTCACGGCTATATCGAAGAATGGGGCATGTCCCAGTTCACGCGCGATGCCCGGATTGCGATGATTTACGAAGGTGCCAACGGTGTTCTGGCACTTGACCTTGTTGGCCGCAAACTGGCGCAAGATGGCTGCAAGCACGTTATGGCCTTCTTTGATATGCTCAAAACCTTTATCAAAGAACACGCAGGTCAGGACGCCGAATTTGATGCGGGCTATCTTGATCCGCTGAAAGCCGCCAGCAAGGATCTGCAAGCGGCGGGTATGTATTTCATGCAAAATGGCATGAAGAACCCCAACAACGCCTTGGCAGGGTCGACAGACTTCATGCACATGTTTGGTCATGTTTGTCTTGGCTATATGTGGGCGAAAATGGCCCTGGCCGCAAAGAAGGCTATCGCAGAAGGCACCGGCGATATCGCGTTCTACGAGACCAAACTTGCAACAGGCCGTTATTATATGGCGCGCCAACTGCCAGCTACTGCGCTGCATCTGACCCGTATCCAGACTGGTGCGGATACAGTGATGGCGCTGGACGCGGCAAACTTCTAAGCTATCAGAGGTGGGGGAAAACCCCACCTCGTGCTTTTCGAAAGGTTCCCGATGCCCAAACGCTTCCGCCTGACCCGCCGTTTCCCAGTTGCCATGACCGAAGACGGCTACAGACGGCTAAAGAAATTTTCAGCCGAGGCTGGATTGGATGAAGGGGAGGCTCTGTCGTTTCTATTTGAGAACTTCAACAGCGTGATGAATGAGGAAAAGCTGACGGCGCGCTTGCGACTGTTTAATGCCGAAATCGATGACCGTAAAAAGTAGCCTGCGAAGGATGAGGTCGGCCCTTCGGGGAGAGTTTATTCTGCAAAATGAAACAGTTTGGGTTCATTTTGCAGAATAAACTCCACTGGGGTCCGGGGGTGCGAAACCCCCTCTTCGACCGGAGAGATAGAAAATTGACCTTAGGGAGGTTCAAATGACCATCAAATTACATTGCTTCGGCGAGAGCGGAAACGCCTACAAAGCGGCCCTTGCGCTGGAACTGTCGGGTCTTGATTGGGAACCGGTAAAAGTCGACTTCTTTGGTGGTGAAACGCGAACAGCTGACTATCGCGGAACCACAAACGTAATGGGCGAAGCGCCTGTTATGATTGATGGGGATGTCAGATTAACACAATCTGGCGTCATCCAAGATTACGTTTCTGAGAAATCCGGCAAGTTTGGTGGCAAGGATTCAACTGAACGGCGCGAGATACTGCGGTGGGTTTTGTGGGACAACCACAAGCTTAGCTCAAACGCGGGTATGACCCGGTTTCTGATGAACTTTTTGCCCGAGGACAAACAGCCAAAGGAAGTCATTGGCTTTATGAAAGGGCGTCTTGCGGCTGCTTATGCAGTACTTAACGATCATCTTGAAGGGCGTGACTGGATCGTGGGCGACGGGATCACCAACGCCGATCTTAGTTGCTGCGGCTACCTCTATTACCCCGAACCTTTCGGTTTTAACCGCAAGGATTGGCCCCATATTGACGCGTGGCTCACGCGTCTAAGCGAAACACCGGGTTGGAAAGCCCCGTATGATCTGATGCCCGGCAGCCCCGCTGACCGCGCTTGAACGAAGGAGATATCTTATGACTGAAGCTTACATTTATGACGCATTGCGCACCCCACGTGGCAAGGGCCGCAAAGATGGCGCGCTGCACGAGCTGACATCACTGCGCCTGTCCGCACTGACGCTTAACGCGTTGAAAGAACGTAACAACCTTGAAGGTCACGCCGTTGAAGACGTGATTTGGGGCAACGTTACCCAAGTTATGGAACAAGGCGGGTGTCTTGCGCGCTCTGCCGTGTTGGCATCCGATCTGGACGAACGCATACCGGGTCTTGCGATCAACCGTTTCTGCGCCTCCGGCATGGAAGCTGTGAACTTGGCCGCCAACCAGGTCAAAGGCGGCGCGGGCATGGCCTATATCGCCGGTGGCGTTGAAATGATGGGGCGCGTACCCATGGGTAGCGACGGTGCCGCGATTGCGGTTGATCCGACGCTGGCGATGGAAAAATACTTTGTGCCTCAAGGTATTTCGGCAGACATCATCGCGACCGAATACGGGTTTACCCGTGATGAAGCCGATCAACTGGCTGTCAGATCCCAGCAGCGTGCCAAGATGGCTTGGGACGAAGGCCGTTTTGCCAAGTCCGTCATCGACATCAAAGACCAAAACGGCTTGTCCATTCTTAGCCACGACGAATACATGCGGCCTCAGACCGACATGCAGTCGCTCGGTGCACTGAACCCAGCGTTCCAGCAGATGGGCGAAGTCATGCCCGGTTTCGACAAGATCGCGCTGATGAAGTACCCGCATCTGGAAAAGATCAACCACATCCACCACGCGGGTAACTCTTCCGGTATCGTGGACGGTGCGGCGGCTGTACTGATCGGCAACAAGGAATTCGGCGAAAAATACGGCCTCAAGCCACGCGCCCGTATCCGCGCCACAGCCAAGATCGGCACGGACCCGACCATTATGTTGACTGGTCCTGTGCCCGTGACCGAAAAGATCCTTGCCGACAATGGCATGAAGATCGGCGACATCGATCTGTTCGAAGTCAACGAAGCCTTCGCCGCTGTTGTTATGCGTTTCATGCAAGCGTTTGATGTGGATGAAAGCAAGGTCAACGTTAACGGCGGGTCCATCGCAATGGGTCACCCTTTGGGTGCGACCGGTGCCATGATCATCGGCACGTTGCTGGACGAGCTTGAGCGGTCCGACAAAGAAGTCGGCATGGCCACGCTGTGCATTGCATCCGGCATGGGTGCCGCAACAATCATCGAGCGGGTCTGATGGGCGATCAACCTCATCCGTTTCACGCCGTCGCCGAAATGGCGGCCAAGCGTGGCCTGAAGGATCTGAAGATCAAGGTGGAACGCGGCGGGGCCTATGTGCGCCTGTACCAGAGCACGCCGCCGCTGTTCTTTAAGCATCGCAATGATCCCAGCGACAGCTTTGACCGCGAAAGTTTCAACGACTTTAAGCGGATATTGCTGAGCGAAGAGGATTGTGCCGATGGCCCCGAGGCCACCGTTGCTTTGATCAGATCGCTGCTTGAAAAATTCGCTGATTATACCCCTCAGCGCTCGTAACACACTCCAAATTAGGGAGAAATATATGACCGATTTCACAATGAAGACAGACGCCGACGGCGTCGCCATCATCACCTGGGACGTGCCCGGAAAATCCATGAACGTTATGTCGATCGAAGGGCTGTCCGAACTGGACGCGATCATCGACACCGTCTTGTCTGACGACAGCATCAAGGGTGCGGTTGTTACCTCTGGGAAGGACGGATCGTTCGCGGGCGGCATGGACCTGAACTTGCTCGCGAAAATGCGCGAAGATGCGGGCGATGACCCTGCGCAAGGCCTGTTTGACGGTACAATGAAAATGCACGCCCTGCTGCGCAAAATCGAACGCGCTGGCATGGACCCCAAGACCAACAAGGGCGGCAAGCCGATTGCCTCAGCCCTGCCCGGTACCGCTGCGGGGATTGGTCTTGAATTGCCTTTGGCCACGCACCGTATTTTCGTCGCCGACAATCCCAAGGCCCGTATTGGCCTGCCGGAAATTCTGGTCGGTATTTTCCCGGGTGCTGGCGGCACAACCCGTCTGACGCGCAAACTGGGCGCTATGGGGGCTTCGCCGTTCTTGCTTGAAGGCAAGATGGTTGCCCCTGCGGCCGCCAAATCTGCGGGCCTGATCGACGAAGTCGTCGCTGATCCGGTTGCAGCCGCGAAAGAATGGGTTTTGAACGCCAAAGACGCCGATATCCTGAAGCCTTGGGATGCCAAAGGCTATAAAATGCCCGGCGGTGCCCCCTACCACCCTGCCGGTTTCATGACCTTTGTCGGCGCAAACGCGATGGTCAACG
>JAPKCR010000274.1 GCA_026421135.1 Sulfitobacter sp.
TGCCTGATGCAGTCGGCCCCGCGATCAACACGGGCAATGCCGGATCGACAGATGTAATTACAGCAGCGACAGAGGTTAGGGCGGTTAACTGCATTTCTTTGCACGGATCTTTGACGGAGCATTGAACATTTCTGCTATTTGCGACATTTTGCAGCCCAAAGAAAACCCTTCTCTCACCCTCGAAAGGTGCACCGATGACAGATGACCTCCCTAAAGTGACATTTAAACGGGTGATGCTCAAGATTTCGGGTGAAGCATTGATGGGGGATCAGGGGTTCGGCCTACATCCGCCAACAGTCCAGCGCATCGCTCGGGAAGTCAAATCTGTGCATGACCTTGGGGTCGAGATCTGCATGGTCATCGGCGGCGGCAACATCTTTCGCGGCCTTCAGGGCAGCGCCCAAGGGATGGAGCGTACGACAGCCGACTATATGGGGATGCTTGCAACAGTAATGAACGCGTTGGCCATGCAGTCCGCCCTTGAGGAGTTGGACATCCACACCCGTGTAATTTCAGCGATCACCATGAACGAAGTGGCCGAACCCTATATCCGCCGCCGCGCCGTGCGCCACCTTGAGAAAAAACGCGTCTGCATTTTCGCGGCTGGTACAGGCAATCCGTATTTTACGACCGATACCGCCGCGACCCTGCGCGCCAACGAGATGGCCTGTGAAGCGATCTTTAAAGGCACAAAGGTTGATGGTGTCTATGACAAAGACCCCGCCAAATTCAGCGATGCGAAACGCTATGACACGGTCAGCTATGACGATGTGCTGCAAAAGCGGCTTGGGGTTATGGATGCGTCAGCTATCGCATTGGCGCGCGACAACAACCTGCCAATCATCGTGTTCTCGCTGGACGAGCCGGGCGGTTTCCGTGGCATTCTCGCGGGTCAGGGCACCTATACGCGGGTCCAAGGATAACGCGGAACCAAGGCCGGGCGCTGCTCTCTCTATACAATAGGGGGCTGATGCAGCTATATCGATTGAACTTTTAACAGATACAAAACCACCGGGGACATCATGTCAGACGATTTTATCTTGGATACCGACGATCTGCAGCGGCGCATGGATGGCGCGATTGCTTCTTTGCGCACTGAATTCGCGTCACTGCGCACAGGCCGCGCGTCGGCGTCTATGTTGGAACCGGTCATGGTTGACGCCTATGGCACCAAGACGCCGATCAATCAGGTTGGTACCGTGAACGTTCCGGAACCCCGGATGGTTACGATCAACGTTTGGGATAAAGGACTGGTTGGGAAAGTGGAAAAAGCGATCCGCGAATCCGGTTTGGGCATCAATCCACAGCTGAACGGCACCATCATCATGTTGCCGATCCCTGAATTGAACGAAGAACGCCGCACCCAGTTGACCAAAGTTGCCGGCCAGTACAGCGAACACGCCCGCGTTTCCATTCGGAACATTCGCCGCGACGGCATGGACCAGATCAAAAAAGCCAAAGCTGACGGCATGTCCGAAGATGACCAAAAGGTCTGGGAAAGCGAAGTTCAGGATCTGACGAACAAATATATCGGTATGATCGACGAGCAGCTTGAAACGAAACAAGCCGAGATCATGCAAGTCTAATGCCTTCCGCGTCTCACCCAACGTCCGAGCTGGTTCCAGGGGCGCCGCGCCATGTGGCGATCATTATGGATGGCAACGGCCGTTGGGCGACACAACGCGGCAGGCCTCGCTTGTTCGGCCATCATGCCGGTGCCAAGCGCGTCCGCGAAATCGTCGAAGCCTGCCCTGATTTCGGGGTGGAATATCTGACGATCTTTGCCTTTTCGACCGAAAACTGGAAGCGGACTCAGGTCGAGGTCGCAGGACTGATGAGCCTGTTTCGACGGTACATCACCAAAGAAACAAGGGCGCTTAAGGCCGAGGGCGTGCGCGTGCGTTTCATCGGCGACCGGGTCAAGCTTGATGACAAACTGATCAAGCTGATGAACGATCTTGAACAAGAAACCGAGCTAAACACCCGCGTTCATCTGACGATCGCGCTGAATTACGGCGGCCGCGACGAGGTGGCCCGTGCGACACAGCGGCTGGCACATGACGTGGCCGCGGGCCTTTTGGATCCCGATGATGTGGACGAGGAAACCCTGCCGCGCTACCTCGATACGCATGTTCTGCCGGACCCGGATCTGGTGATCCGCACCAGCGGCGAGGCGCGGATTTCCAATTTTCTGCTGTGGCAGTCGGCCTATGCGGAATATGAATTTATCGACACGCTCTGGCCAGACTTCTCAAAGGCCGAATTTGGCGAACTTTGCGCTTCTTTCGGGTGCAGGGACCGGCGTTTTGGTGCCGTGAAAACATGACCGGTACAAAAGGATGGACCCTATGACTGAACCTTCTGCAAAGTGGTCTGATTTGGCTGCGCGGCTGGGATCTGCGATTGCGATGATCGTCATCGGCCTTGGGGGCATCTTTATGGGCGGCCCGGTCTTTCACGCCTTGGTTGCGGTTGTCTGCGGCCTAATGGCTTGGGAACTTGTCGGCATGTTAAATCCCGACCACCCACAAACCAAGATTCAAATGGGTTTGCTTGTCGGTGGAGCCACGTTGGCAGCGATCTATTTGCCGATCGGATTTGCGCTGCCGATTTTGCTGGCCCCTGCGTTGGTCGGGTTTGGACAGCTGGAAAAGCACCGCACGATCTTTATGTGCTTTACCGTCATGATCATGCTTGCGGGCTTTGGGCTGTCGCAAATTCGCGATGGCTATGGCTTTGGCTGGATGATGTGGCTGGTGTTGGTGGTCGTGATCACCGATGTCGTGGGTTATTTCGCGGGGCGCGCCATTGGTGGCCCCAAGTTCTGGCCACGCGTCAGCCCAAAGAAAACATGGTCGGGCACGGCTGCTGGATGGGTTGGTGCCGCGATTGTCGGCTATCTGTTTTCAATCAACACCGGCATCGGCATGCAGCTTATCGGTGTGTCAGTCGCCGTTTCGATGGCTTCCCAAATGGGCGATATGGCCGAATCCGGTATGAAGCGGCGGGTAGGGGTGAAAGACAGCTCGAACCTGATTCCCGGTCATGGCGGCTTGCTCGACAGGTTCGACGGAATGTTGGGCGCTGCATTGTTCTTGCTGATCATCGGCCAATTCCTGACCATTACGCCATCGGTGCACTGATTGGGCATGAAACGGCGGGTAAGTATATTCGGGGCCACCGGCTCTATCGGGCAAAACACCATTGATCTGATCGCGCGGGAACCGGACGACTATGATGTCGTAGCGCTAACTGGTGCCGGCAATATCGCGCAGCTTGCCACTGATGCCAGAAATCTGGGCGCCGACATTGCGATCACCGCCCATGACGATCTGTTGGATGATCTGCGCGCCGCTTTGCAGGGCAGTGGCATTCAGGCCGCCGCCGGGGCCAATGCCATCCGCGAGGCAGCGACCCGTCCTGCAGATTGGGTGATGTCGGCAATCGTTGGGGCTGCGGGGCTGGCCCCGGGCATCGAGGCGCTGAAACAAGGGGCAACCTTGGCGCTGGCGAACAAGGAATCGCTCGTTTGCGCTGGCCGATTAATGCTTGAGACCGCCCGGACCCACGGTGCCGCAATCCTGCCCGTGGACAGCGAACATTCCGCCATATTCCAAGCCCTGATCGGCGAGGACATGGCCGCCGTCGAGCGTATTATCATCACCGCCAGCGGGGGCGCGTTTCGCGATTGGCCGCTAGAAGAACTGGCCGATGCCACGCTGGATCAGGCCTCGAACCATCCGAACTGGGATATGGGGCAAAGGATCACCATAGATAGCGCATCCATGTTTAACAAAGCGATGGAAGTTATTGAGACACATGAGTTTTTTGGAATAAATCCTGCGCAGATCGAGGTGTTGGTGCATCCGCAATCTATGATCCATGCCCTTGTCGGGTTTAACGACGGCGCGCTTATGGCCCATGTTGGCCCACCAGATATGCGCCACGCCATCGGATTTGCGTTGCACCATCCACACCGTAAACATTTGCCAGTCGAGCGATTGGATCTGGCCAAGATCGGCAGCTTTGACTTTAGCACCCCCGACGAGACCCGTTGGCCTGCATTACGATTGGCCCGCGAGGTTATGGAACGTGGCGGTATGTCGGGGGCTGTGTTCAACGCCGCCAAGGAAACCGCGCTGGATGGATTTATCGACGGGCGCTTGCGGTTTCCGGAGATGGCCGAGGTCGTCGAAGAGACTTTGAACCAGCTAAATTCCGATACTAGCCTTATTGATGCCACCATGACCCTTGATAACGTCGCCCAAGTGGACCATCTGGCAAGGCAGACGGCACAGGCCGTGATCAAAAAAAGGGCAGGGTAACGTTTTGGACATTTTCGCACTGATTCCGCAATTTAGCGGGCTTATCTGGACTTTGCTGGCCTTTGTCATCGCGCTGTCGGTGATCGTCGCGATCCATGAATACGGCCACTATATTGTTGGGCGGTGGTCTGGCATTCACGCTGACGTATTCTCGCTTGGGTTTGGTCCGGTTTTGTACAGCCGCGTCGACAAACGTGGGACAGTTTGGCAAATCGCAGCACTTCCCTTCGGCGGCTATGTAAAATTT
>JAPKCR010000275.1 GCA_026421135.1 Sulfitobacter sp.
CGTCTTGTGGCCAGCGGCCTGTGACGAGATGCCGATGACATGCACGTCATTGTCTACTGCATCTTGTGCAGCCTCGGCTGGTGTTTGAAACAAGGGGCCCACATCTACGTCAAAACCGATATCGGCAAAGGCGGTCGCGATGACTTTGGCACCGCGATCATGTCCGTCTTGGCCCATCTTGACGACCAACATCCGCGGTCTGCGGCCTTCGCCTTCGGCAAAGTCTTCGACAGCTTTTTGGATTTCTGCAAAACCGCTGTCGCCTTCATAGGCCGCACCATAGACACCTGCCAAGGTTTTCACTTCCGCGCGGTGGCGGCCGAATTCGCTTTCCATTGCCATGCTGATTTCTCCAACTGTTGCACGGGCCCGCGCGGCCTCAACGGCACCGTCCAATAGGTTGCCGCCCTCTTTGGCGCGGCGGGTCAGTTCCGCTAATGCGGCATTGCATGCGGCCTCGTCGCGGTTGTCGCGGACATCTTTCAGGCGTTTGATCTGGCTGTCGCGCACAGCGACGTTGTCGACGTCCAGAATATCAATCGCGTCTTCGGTTTCGCGGCGGTATTTATTGACGCCGACGATAACATCGGTGCCCCTGTCAATCTTGGCTTGACGGGTGGCGGCCGCTTCTTCGATGCGCAGTTTTGGCATGCCAGATGCAACGGCCTTGGTCATTCCGCCCAACTCTTCGACCTCTTCGATCAGCTTCCAGGCTGCTTCGGCCAGATCGCTGGTCAGCTTTTCAACATAGTAGCTGCCCGCCAGCGGATCGACCACGTTGGTCACGCCGGTTTCTTCTTGCAAAATCAACTGGGTGTTCCGGGCGATGCGCGATGAAAATTCAGTCGGCAGGGCAATCGCCTCGTCGAGGGCGTTGGTGTGCAGCGACTGGGTGCCGCCCAAGACCGCCGACATAGCTTCGTATGCGGTGCGGATCACGTTGTTATAAGGGTCTTGTTCCTGCAAGGACACTCCAGAGGTCTGGCAATGGGTGCGCAGCATGGCGGATTTGGGGTTCTTGGGTTGGAATTCATCCATGATCCGCGACCACAAAAGACGGGCGGCGCGCAGTTTTGCGGCCTCCATAAAAAAGTTCATCCCGATGCAGAAGAAAAAGCTGAGGCGCGGCGCGAATTTATCGACGTCCATGCCAGCGGCAATCGCCGTGCGGACGTATTCGCGCCCATCGGCCAGGGTGAATGCCAGTTCCTGAACCAGGTTCGCACCGGCCTCTTGCATGTGATATCCGGAAATCGAGATCGAGTTGAATTTCGGCATAAAATCAGAGGTGTATTCGATGATATCTCCGATGATCTTCATCGATGGTTCTGGCGGATAAATATAGGTGTTGCGGACCATGAACTCTTTGAGAATATCGTTCTGAATGGTGCCTGAAAGGACCGATTTGTCATGGCCCTGCTCTTCGCCCGCGACGATGAAACTTGCCAAAATCGGGATCACTGCGCCGTTCATCGTCATCGACACCGACACTTTGTCCAGCGGGATACCGTCGAACAAAATCTTCATGTCCTCGACGCTGTCGATTGCCACACCGGCTTTGCCCACGTCCCCTTCGACACGGGGGTGGTCGCTGTCGTACCCGCGATGGGTCGCGAGATCAAAAGCAACGGAAACGCCCTGCTGACCAGCGGCCAAGGCGCGGCGGTAAAAGGCGTTGGATTCTTCAGCTGTCGAAAAGCCCGCATATTGACGGATCGTCCAGGGTCGGCCTGCGTACATCGTTGCCTTGACGCCGCGGGTAAAGGGAGCCTCGCCCGGGATGCCCCCCATGTGATCAAGGCCGGTTACGTCATCGGCAGTGTACAGCGGTTTAACGTCGATACCTTCCAACGTGTGCCAGGTCAGATCATCAACGGAGCGTCCACGCAGTTCGGCCTCAGCCAGATTGCGCCATGTGTCTTTGTCGGCTGTCATGGGAGTGTCCTTTTCTAGTGTCGCCCGAGGGCTGGCTTGTGCCTGCTCTTTTTCGGACGGGATTTTCTGTCAGTCGGGCCAGACCATCCGCACCGGCAGCAAGCCACAGCAGATCGTCAGAATAGGTTTCACGCAGATTGGCCTCCTGCGTTTCGGTAAAGGGCTGCCAGTGGCCTGTGTCGTCGGGCAATAGATCCGGGTCTTGACCGCGCTCAACTAAGATCGCACGCAGCGCAGGAAGGTCGGGCGCGCGGTTAAGCCAATGGTGGTCGCGGTCTGGCGGCGTATCCACGCCTGTCGATTCCGCTAGCAGCGCATCGGGGCGCCCTGCGTATTCTTCGAAGGTGGCTATCTTGATCTCCGCATCTGGAACGGCACAGGCCAGATCGGTGATTACATCCCGCCAACTGCGCGACCCTGTTGCGATCCGGTCCAGTTGCGCCATGTCAGGCACCCCGTGGCCGCGCGATATTGCATAAGCCCCAGCAGAGGCCCACCAAGTTTCGGGGGATCGTATATTAAGTATGATCCGGTTGATTGTGCCATCAAAAGCCGCACCATAGCGCGCCATTCGGTCACCCACTGCGGGGAAAAGCACCCCGGTACGCACGCAATGGCGCGAGGAACCGATCATGTTTTCATCCGATACCAGCAACCGTGCCACCCCAGCCTCGCGCGCGCTCGCGAGTTGAAGGGCAACGCGCCCTTTCACTCGATCAGGTGATCGCCCTTGCATTGCGGGGCCCGGAAAAAGTCCGGAAAACAGCCCCTTACGGGTACGAAGCGGCCCCCAAATACCTGTGTTGCTTGCCTTGATCGCATCGGCGTTTGCACGCAGATACCGTTGAAAACTGGTGGTCGCCGTTCGGTGCGCCCCTACATGCAAAATAATATCCATCAGCTTTTCGCCCAATCTTCGTAAGGGGATCGCCCCAATCGATCCATAAAGGGGAAGTGCCCCATTCATGGCCGAAGACCCGTTGCATTAAGCTTAATACGTGCTTGCGCCAATTTGCACATCGCAATCGCGGGCAAACTCCCTATATCAGTGGCAGTAGGAGAGAAAATGAAAACTGTGATAGCCTTTGTTTTTGCTGGATTGTTTGCGTCTATAGCGTCAGCACAATCCACGACAGAACCATCAGCCCCACTGCTGTTCGCACCGGCAGATATGGCAGATTTGAGTGAATTCCTCTGGAAAAAAAGGCCGGTTCTGGTCTTTGCAGACAGTGCAGATGACCCAGCGTACATAGAGCAGATGGAATTGCTGATGGAACACCAGGACGACCTGCTGGAGCGCGATGTCATTGTCCTAACTGACACCGACCCCGCCGCGCGAAGCCCCTTGCGGTTGAAAATGCGGCCCCGCGGGTTCATGTTGGTTCTGGTTGGCAAGGATGGCGGTATAAAGCTGCGCAAACCGCTCCCTTGGGACGTCCGCGAAATTACGCGCAGCATTGATAAGATGGCTATCCGGCAGCGTGAGATCCGCGATGCCAAGGAATCCGCGGGCCGCATATTTGATTGAAATCCACGCAACGTCATGCCCATCGGCACGGCAACAGATGCCGATCCGATGGGCTGAGAAATGCATGGGTTAGGTGTCATACGCTTTATTCAAACTCGATGATAACGTCATCAACAGCCAGACTGTCTCCAGCACTTGCATTGATCTTTGACACCACGCCCTTTTTCTCGGCGCGCAGGATATTCTCCATTTTCATGGCTTCGATCGTGCACAGGTTCTGACCTTCTTGAACTTCGTCGCCCACTTCGACGTCGATTTTCACGATCAGACCCGGCATCGGGCACAACAGCAACTTGGATGTGTCAGGCGGAAGTTTTTCGGGCATCAAACGTGCCAGTTCTGCCTGCCGCATGTTACGCACATGCACCTTTAGGTCGGCACCACGGGCGCGAACACGGAACCCGCCCGAAATTTTGCCGACCTTAAAGATCAGCGGAGCGTCATCGACCGTCATCGTGGCCAGCTGATCACCGGGTACCCAATTACCTGAAACGCGCACGGCATGGCCATCTTCGAATCTGACCGTCGCCCCTTTGGGATCAGCGGCAATGTCGACATCGTAGGATTGACCCTGAATGGCGACATTCCAGACGGTACCCACCTTGCGTTCGTGGTTGTCCATCCGGCCCGATACGCGGGTCCGACGGATTTCGGCAACGCGGTGCATGGCCGCAGTTGCGGCGGCGATGCGGCGCAGTTCGGTTTCTGGCAATTCAACCCCTTGAAAACCGTCGGGGTATTGTTCTTCGATAAAGGCGGTCGTCATTTCGCCAGCGACAAAGATCGGGTGATCCATCACGGCGGACAGGAACGGCAGGTTGTGGCCGATGCCTTCAACCTCAAAGCTATCAAGGGCCACACGCATCGCCTCGATCGCTTCGGCGCGGGTGGGGGCCCATGTGCATAGTTTGGCGATCATCGGGTCGTAATACATGCTGATCTCGCCGCCTTCATAGACGCCGGTATCATTACGCACAGCCATCTCACCGCTGGGCGCATCACCTTGCCATTTGTCATTCGTCAACAACGGGCCTGCGGCGATTTCCATAGGTGGACGGTAGCGGGTCAAACGACCGATAGAAGGCAGAAAGCCCCGATATTGG
>JAPKCR010000276.1 GCA_026421135.1 Sulfitobacter sp.
GCGCAAACGGCGGCGCGTTCTTTGACCTGATAGATAGACAGATCGACCTGTGACAACACACCCGGATTGCCTGCCGCCTCCTGAACCGTCGCAGCTATGTCAGCCGCGATACTCCCGGTATAGAAAGCATCAGCCCCCTGTTCCGCGAGTATCTCAAGCGTGCGCGCATAATCGGGGTTTTTCAGGGTCACCCCCGCAGCGATTGGCACCCCGTCAGGCAGAAAATACGCGGCTGTGCTGGGTGAAATTGCCAACCGCTCAGCGTCACTCATCACAAGGCTGGCAAGGCGCGGGGACACTGTAAAACCCGTTTCCGCCATTGCTGCTGCGGGTGCCAACAGGTTTGCCCATTCGAGCTTGCCCCACCGTTGATGCACAGCCTTCAGCAATGCGGGCGTGCCGGGTGTGCCCACAGATCGTCCGCCAACAACCGCGTCAAAAAACTTTAGCGGTTCGCCGCTCGCATCTTGAAACAATTGCGGCGTCACGGCCAAAGGTGCCGTTTCGCGACCGTCTAATGTGGTTATTTCGCCGCTGGCAGCATCGTACCAGACCAAAAAGGCACCACCACCAAGGCCCGAGCTTTGTGGTTCGACTAGACCAAGCATTGCCTGAACCGCCACCAGCGCATCCGCCGCCGTACCACCATTGGCCAGCACATCAGCGCCTGCTTGAACGGCATGGGGGTTGGCGGCAGCAACCATCCAGTTTTCTGCCGTGACCGGCTTGCCTGAATCTTTGGCCGCAAAGGCGGCAGTCACGTCCGGTGACATTGTCTCGAATGCCCCACCCCCAGCTGCCTCTGGGGCGATGCTATCGGCGACCTGCTGCGCAAGCGCCCCGCTGGCCAGACAACAAAATGCAATGGCTGTTAGGGTCATACGCATGGGGAAGGGTCCTTCTGGTAGAAGAGAATTACAGCATCGACGGCACGACCTGATCCGGTGGGCGGTGGCCGTCTTCGAACGTCTTGATGTTAATGATGACTTTTTCGCCCATCTCGATCCGCCCTTCAAGCGTGGCAGACCCCATGTGCGGCAGCAAAACCACGTTATTCAGTTCGCGCAGGCGCGGGTTGATGTCGGTACCGCGTTCGTAGACGTCCAGACCTGCGCCTTGCAATTCGCCCGCGCGCAGCATCCGGGTCAGTGCATTTTCGTCAATCACTTCACCCCGCGAGGTGTTTACGATCACTGCGTCTGGTTTCATCAATTTCAGGCGTCGGGCGCTCATTAGGTGGAACGTGCTGGGGGTGTGCGGGCAGTTGATGCTTAGCACGTCCATTCGGGCGACCATCTGATCTAGGCTCTCCCAATAGGTAGCGCCCAGTTCTTCTTCGACTTCGGGGCGCAGGCGGCGTCGATTGTGGTAGTGCACCTGCATGCCAAAAGCGGCAGCACGGCGTGCCACAGCTTGACCGATCCGGCCCATCCCAAGGATGCCCAAACGGCGCCCGCTGACCCGACCGCCCAGCAAAGCCGTGGGTGCCCAGCCTTTCCAGTCGCCAGATTGCATCTGCGCCATGCCTTCCGACATGCGGCGCGTCACAGCCAGAATAAGCGCCATAGTCATATCAGCAGTGTCATCGGTCAAAACGCCCGGCGTGTTGGACACAAGAATGCCGCGCTGACGGGCGGTGGTGACGTCAATATGGTCAACACCCGCGCCATAGTTGGCGATCAATTTCAACTGGCCACCCGCTTGCCCTAAAAGGGCCGCGTCGATTTCATCCGTTACCGTAGGCACCAGAATATCGGCTGTTTTCATGGTCTCGCCCAGTTCAGCGCGCGTCATTGGCGTATCATCTTCGCGCAATGTCACATTAAAAAGTTCCGACAATCGCCTTTCAACGACCTCCGGCAACCGTCGCGTGACTACAACACTTAGCGGTTGCTTTGACATTATGAGCCTCCCAAATCTGGCTTTGCGCTTTGCTTAATGGCATGGTGTCCCAAGCGGCGACGAGGCACAAGAACTTCGCGGCGTAAAAGAGCATTAAATCAGCAACAAACCACCTAGCAGGCTGTCATGACACCCAAATTCCGCATTGCCCTATTGGGGGCGCTTCTCTTGATTCCGTTGGCTTTCAGCCCTGTCCAAGCGGCGGAAGAGCTTGGCCAGGTGACCAATTTGCCTGTGCCACGATTTGTGTCGATGAAAGCTGCCGAAGGAAATGTACGGCGTGGCCCTTCTCTGACCCATCGGATCGATTGGGTGTTCAAACACCGCGACATGCCCCTGCGCATTACCGCTGAACATGGTCACTGGCGGAGGGTTGAAGACCGCGATGGCATGGGCGGCTGGGTCCACTATTCGCTGCTGTCCGGCACCCGCACAGTTTTGATTGAACAAGACAAACTGAAACTTCTGGTGCGTCCCGACCCGAACGCCCCTGTCGCCGCGGAATTCGAAATCGGTGCCATTGCGCGGCTAGGTGAATGCAGCCTTGAATGGTGTTTCCTGCGAGCAGGCGGCTACAAAGGCTGGGCTCCCAAGGCACGACTTTGGGGTGTTGGCACCCGCGAAATCCGCGACTAGGGTTGCACCTTGGGTGCACGGCCTCCCGACACTTCACATAGCAAGGACATAATCATGCGCGCGATAACCTACTCAACACTGGGCGAAGCCCGCGATGTTCTAAAGCTGGTAGACATGGAAACCCCCTCGCCCGCCCAAGGCGAGGTCTTGGTTCGTTTAGCAATGTCTGGCGTAAATCCGTCTGATGTGAAATCGCGGCGCGGCCGCCCCGGTATCACAAAGCCCCCCTTCGATCAGGTTATTCCGCACAGCGATGGTGCCGGTGTGATCGAAGCAGTCGGCAAAAGCGTCGACAGCGCACGGATTGGCCAACGGGTCTGGATTTGGAACGGTCAGTGGCAGCGCCCCTTTGGCACCGCAGCCACCCATATCGCGCTTCCTTCGGCCCAAGCTGTCGATCTGGCCGATGACGTGTCGTTTGAGGCCGCCGCAAGTTTTGGCATTCCCGCCCTTACCGCGTGCCACGCCGTTTTCAATGGTGAGGATGTCAAAGGTCAAACGATCCTGATCCAAGGCGGCGCTGGCACTGTCGGCTATCTGGCCGTGCAACTTGCCAAATGGGCAGGCGCACGGGTGATCGCCACAACCGGCAAAGATGGTGCAAGCCGCGCCACAAAAGCCGGGGCAGATGTTGTGTTGGATTACGCCTCGCCCGACTTGTCTGCACAGGTGTTGGCCGCGAACGACGGCAAGCCAGTCGATACAGTGATCGAAGTAGAGTTCGGCGTAAACGTCGGGCTAGATGCCGAAGTCATCGCGCCAAACGGGCGCATCGCAGCCTACGGATCGGCCAAGGAAATGGCACCTACCCTTCCCTTTTTACCATTGCTTTTCAAAGCGGTCACAATCGATATTATTCTGGTTTACCTTCTGACGGATGCCCAACGCCGGACCGCCATCGACAAGGTTCATCAGGCATTGGCAGAAGGGGCGCTTGACTGTCCGGTAGAGCAGATATTTCCGCTGTCCGATACAATACGGGCCCACGAGGCGGTCGAAGCCGGTGCCCGCAGTGGTGCTATCTTGGTTGATTGCTCAGAATAGTAGCACGGTGCAGAGCGGGGTTCTTAAAGATTCCGGACCAAATTCATTGATAGAAATTGCGCGCGATTGCAAAATTGCGCGCCACGGCACAGTCTAGGTCTGCGCGCATGTATCGCCGATAAGGGGGGGTCGTACCATGAAGTTTCTTGCACTGATCTTCTGCCTGTTGCTCCCTCTGGGCGCAGCTGCCCAAGACGCGTCCACCCAGCCCACCGGCATCATCACTGTCCAAGAAAGCGCCGCCGGTGACCGCGCAATAGCAAAGCGGATTCGCGATATTCTTGCTGAACTGGATGGGTATGCCAGTGTGGATGTCACCGTTTCGGCCGGGATTGTTACCCTGACCGGCACCACAGTTGATGCCCAAAAGTCCAAGCAACTCAACGATCTTGTCGGACGTATCGAAGGGGTTGTTGCGATCGAAAACGAGGTGGCAGAAACCACCGATGTCGGTGATCGACTGAACCCCGTGCTTGACCGCTTCAAATCACGTATCGCGCAAGCCGTAGCGTTTCTGCCCCTTGCAGGGATAGCTTTGGCAGTCTTTGTTGGCATCGTTCTTTTGGGTTTTTTCATCGCAAGACGACAGCAGCCATGGAACAGAATAGCCCCCAATGCCTTTATCGCCGACATTTACCGTCAGGTCATCAGACTGCTTTTTATCATCGCCGGCCTGGTTCTTGCCCTAGACATTGTTGGCGCGACGGCCCTTTTGTCAGGGATCCTAGGTGCTGCTGGGATCGTCGGCTTGGCAATCGGTTTTGCAGTACGTGACACGGTTGAGAATTTCATCGCCTCGGTCATGCTGTCGATCCGCCAACCCTTCCGTCCCAACGATACCGTCGAGATTGAGGGCGACACCGGTAAGGTAATCCGCCTGACCAGCCGTGCCACGATTCTGCTCAGCTTTGATGGCAATCACATCCGGATCCCCAATTCGACCGTCTTTAAAAGCCGCATCGTCAATTTCAC
>JAPKCR010000277.1 GCA_026421135.1 Sulfitobacter sp.
CTTCGCTAAACTGAGGTCTAAAATTTTAGGGGAAGGCCCGGATAAGACCGGGCCTTCCTCGTTTAGTGGCAAAAAACAACCACCCCATTGTTTCGCATGGAGCATCCGTTTGTGTGGTCTGATATCGCTTCGCGTTGCAGGCGATGCTCCCAAGGGGATCTGACAGATTTTCAAGATGAAGTTTGCGAAGGTTGTGATGCGATGAAGGTTGCGGCCAAGTCCGCTGGATCAACCGGCTTGGAAATGACGTAGGGTTGATCGGGATTGTAGCTAATAGTACCAAACATTGCTGCGAGGATTGAGCTATAGATACGTCATTATTAGATGGCGTTGTTGCCTCTACCTATCGGCATCAAGAAACCCCTATCAAATTAGCGTTTTAGATATTTGAGAGCCATGTTTTTCTGGGTTCATTCTCCTTTTAGCTTGTCCATGGCCCAACTGACGCTGAACCCGTGCAAGACTGTCGATAAGAGGATCACAAGAGCAATGAGGGACCAAAGCTGGGCCTCGTCTTTGAACTCCATATGGCTCCCTGCGTAGCACAGGTAGTAGATTGAACCCATGCCGCGGACCCCATAAATGGAAATCACCGCCCTGCTTCGAGTGTCGAGATCCGTGTTTAGTAAGGCGATCCATCCGGAAAGTGGCCGGATCACCAGAATAAGCAAAATAGCCAACACAAAATGCGTCCATGTCAGATCGGCAAACAGAATAGGCATTACGCTTCCCAGTGCAATGAGAAGCAGCGCGGTCAGCGCGTGCTCAATAGATTCCGAAAAATCGTGTAGCCGCCGGTGGAAATGATGATCTTCCTCCATACGCCGTAATGTTAGCCCGAGAACTGCGACCGATATAAAGCCATAGCCTTCCAGCAACTCCGTCGAGCCATAACAGAGCAGCACGCCAGCCAAAGCGATAACCCCCGATCCGGTTTCGGCGAGAATGGCCCCCTTGGGTACCGAAAAAAGGATGTATCCCAATGCTTTGCCCCCGACCCATCCCATGCCAACACCGAGCGCGATACGGAAGATGATGTCGCGGAGGAACCAGTCCAAGGCCCATGTACCAGGGTAAAGGCCTTCGGCAGCTACGATCAGCCCAAGATAGACAAATGGAAATGCGAGCCCGTCGTTCAGGCCTGCTTCTGTGGTCAATGTGAAACGTACTGGGTGTTCCATCCCTTCTTGCGGTGGCCCTACCTGAACATCCGCGGCCAGCACCGGATCCGTCGGGGCCAGTACCGCGCCCAGCAATATCGCACTGGCCACCGTTAGCCCCGCAAAATCAACCCCCAGAAGGGCAACGGCAAGAATGGTCAGAGGCATTGCAATCCCGAGCATGCGAGCCGTCGGTATCCAGCGTTTCCAGGGACGCAAGCTATCAATCCGCATCCCGGCACCGAAGAGAGCCACAAGGATTGTAATCTCGCTTACCAATTCCCAAGGAAGAGGCGTCTGGCGTGGGTCCGGCAGCGTCGGCAGTCCCGGTATTAGCAAGGTGGCACCAGCACCAAAAAAAATCATCAAGGGCGCCGCCACCGGTTCACGTTTAGAGATCAAACGTGGTAGCCACTGCGCAGTGATAACGATTACGCCAACGGCAGCGAGCGCAATGTGATAGGGGTTGAGGTCAAAAAATTGTTCGGACTGCATCTTTTGTTCCTAAGCCAAAGAATGGCACCCAATGTTTTACAATTAAAATTTCCTGCGCACTCTTGGTATAGATGGGGTTCGAATCCAATGAATGTCATCGCGTGGCGCGCCAAACATCTGGCCAACGATCGTTTCAGCAATCCTGCTATCGATACTTCATACCTTTAACAAACGGCAGCTTCCGGCAGCAGTGACGGCTATGCAATCATCTACTGTCTCCATGGATCGATCACAGACATTCATTGCGGGCACTAAATCTTGTGGCATCTCAGGTCCCGGATTGCGCAGCAAAGCAGAACCTTCAAAACCTTTGTCAAAACGGCATCAAAGAAACCTACCTTGCTCTTGATTTCTTCACCACCTTCAGCGAATTTCTCCGCGGGACATTAAGCGTGAAGTTGTCTCTTAAAGCTTTTATTACCCACCGACAGGGGTAGACGCTGGACGCCAATGACCAACCTATCGTTCGAAGGGGCCGGATTGCTTGACTTGTCTGCATGTCCACCCTTTTGGGACGATACTCGGGCGCAATTGACTTAGCCACCGTTCTACTTCTGCGTAATGCCCCAGAACTTCGCTATGTGGCGGGTCGAGGAAATTCCGACTTCCAACATATATTTACCTTCTTCCCCAAGTCCCTGGTCTCCCTCGGCGCTGATTGGCGTGCCGTGGCCCATTTCTCCGATAATGTATTTCTCAATCACGACCCGTCCGTCCGTGTCGCACCAGACCTGCCGGGGAAAGCTGTCAACCGTTTCCACACGCGTAGGCGGTCCTTCAACGTTGTGTATCTTTTGCCACTGTCCGACGATGGAATCAGCATTGGAACTGTCGACGGTTTCATCGCTTCCCCCATGCCAGACAGAGATCGTCGGCCATGGCCCAGTGGATTCCGAGGCTCCGCGGACAAGTTCGTCGAGTTCGTGGTCTGACGGGCTACCATATCCGTTCATCCGAACGAGCGCATCAATCATGTTGGTGGCGCTGCGGTAGGGTAGTCCAGCGATGATCGCGCCCCCTGCAAACACTTCCGGATAGGTCGCCAACATCACAGACGTCATTGCGCCGCCCGAGGACAACCCAGTGATGAAGACACGAGACGGGTCCACGTCATGATCTCCGACAACTTGTTCGATCATTTGCCGGATCGACAGTGGCTCGCCGCCGTCGCGATGGCTGTCCCCAGTTTCGAACCAATTGAAGCTGCCAAGGAGGTTGTTTGCCAGTCGTTGGCCCGGAAACAGGAGCGCTACGCCACATTCGTCGGCAAGCGTAGACCACCCCGAGCCGATATCGTAACTATTCGCCGACTGGGTGCTACCGTGCAGCACAACTACGAGCGGTCCGTTCTTGGGGAAGTTACTTGGAATATAGGTGTCCGCACCAAGCGAGCCGGGGTCAGTTCCAAAATTGTCGAGAACAGTTAATCGATTTGGAAGATTTGAGGATATCGAGATGTAGTCACCTTTTCTGGAGCCCTTTATTGGTCACCGATGATTAAACACATCAGTCGGAAAATGGTTCCCGTCCGAGGGCGTGATGACGCTGGATGCGATGCTTATTAGGCTATTTGAACACGTCAGAGAATTGTGGAAGACATCCACTGCGCAGCCGCAGGCTTTTAAGCGCGCAGCATCGGCCATATTGGGTGGTCGTCACTGGCAATCCCTCAGGACAGTTTGGAATAGGCATACTCAACCGTAGCCATAGAGCAGTCTACCGGTTGTCATAACTCAACTGATAGGCGGGCTCCCCGTTATGCTCTGGATGATTGATAAAACTCAATTCTTCGGTGGCGTTCAATTCTAAACTTGAAGCGGTGAGTGCCAATCACCATTGAAGCAGCCACCAATGATCAGCTTCAATCCGTTGCCCCGGAGAGTCCCCGCGGCTGATCCCGCCTTAGATTGACTCAAAGATGAATGAGAGGTCTTAGATGAGTGATACGAAACTACAGAAGGCTGTTGGAGAGAACACCTGCATTTGGTGCTTTATGAAAGACGATACTGTCCTGTATCATGTCGGTAGTGACACATACTGGCATGATATCTGCTTAGAGGCGGCAGATGATACCGTCCATCACATAATTAATTCACTATCTCCAAAGAACTATTATCGATCCTGACGTTCGCCGGTGTGTTCTTACTTATTCTGAATAGTCGCCGGAACTTTCTTGAGGCTATCTGAGGCCGCGCGTTGAGCGCGGCTATATCACGATCCTTTTCGGAATTTTGATGTCCAAGGGTTGAACCCCGACGATGCCAACCGACTCTTGCGTGTCAGCCAAAGATAACCCTTGGTCGCTGACTGACGTTTGAACTGACCAAATGCTGCATGATGCACAAATGGCGGGTCTGGCGAAGCTGCGGCGCGGCGTTGGCTCGCCCAATGAATGGTCCCGATGGGCCGGAAGCGCGCCTAAAATGCGCATCATAATTCAGGCTTTGTAGAGCTAAATTCTGTACATATCTTCAATCAGACATTCGGCAGCATTTCACACATAAGCTTCTAAATAAGAGAACAAACCGCACAGGGTCTAAGAAGCTTTTCAAATCGAACATTAGACCACGCCGTGGCAGTTGCCACGATGGACAGTCAAGTGGCTGTTTGCGATCCCTGGATGACCACACGATGCAGACTATAAATACGTTTCCGGTCAACATCATGAGCAGAGGACAGATCACCGTCTTGCCAACCCTCGATGTGGGCGAGCGAGACGATACACATCTTTAAGGGTTAAACCTTCCTCCCCAAAACTCTCTCATTCCGGCGGTCTTAGGGCGCATCACTTTCCATCAGATTTAAGGCCAGTACAACCGAGAGCTGGGAGCCCCAAAAACTCTCTGTCCTTAGCCCGGAGTGTGTTGTTGTGCACTCGGTCAG
>JAPKCR010000278.1 GCA_026421135.1 Sulfitobacter sp.
CTTGGCCGCCCTTCGTTGCGCTCGAAATGTGGAACCGTCTATTAATAAGGCCGGGTTGATACGATTTGGGTATTCAGTCTCTGAAAATAGTGAACAATTCTTGCGGTTGATCAACCGAGCGCAACATGTACCGCCCCACTGAAACCAGACCAAAAGTGGTTGCGTCAACATCGCTGGCGACGGCTGCGGAAATGATAATACGCTGGCTCAACGAGCGGTGCATTCCGGAAATTCGGGCGGCCAAATTCACTTCTGGACCAATTACCGTAAAATCCAAACGCTCGTTGCCCCCCATGTTGCCATACAGAACGGGTCCGGCATGAATTGCCATCGTATACCCAAGCGTTGGCAGGCCGCTTTCCATACGTGTCTGACTGCGGTCAGCTAGTTCCTGTTCCAGCGTCTCTGTCGTGCGCAACGCGCGCTCAGCGGCATCGGAAAGCTGCTGCCTGTCGAAGATCGCGAGCAAACCATCGCCCATGAATTTCAGAACATTTCCACCATTATCCTCAATCCGCGCAACAACTATACCTAAGTAGTCATTCAGCATAGCCAGCAGGACTTCACCTTCGATCTTCTGGGACGTAATGGTGAAGTCTTGGAAATCGAAATAGCAGATCACTGCGTCGATCCACTGAGATGAGCCTCGCTGGATTTCCCCTGAAAGAACTCTCTGGCCCGCATCTCGCCCCAAGTATACCCCGAGCAGATCCTCTGCCATCTTCCTGTTCGATCCGGATTTCAACGCAAGGCACAGCGCTGGAAAGGTGGCTCTGATCAATGAGATGTCGCGGTCCGAAAACCCGTCCTGCGCGTGAGACATCCATGACATCAATGCTCCCTCCTTTCCGTCTTCCCGTGAAATGGGTGTACCTTCCACCCAATCGCCGAAAGCAAGGGCAGCTGCGAAATAGTCAGTTGCACCCATGACCTTCATCTCGTTGAGAAGAGGAAAACGGCTGGGACCATTGGTGTCACACATCCGTTCGCGATAGACGGAAAGGCCGTTTGACAGCATGTGGAAGAACGGGCTGATGGCCCAAGCATCAGGCGTTTGCACGCTATGCTCATATTCATGTTGCGCCGGGCCATCGCTGTTCAGCCAGTCACAACCAACAGCGCCATACACCGGATGAAGCGCATTCATAGTCACATGCGCCCTCATCAGCGGCACACCCAGCGCAACAAGCTTTTGGCAATAGGCTTCAAGTATCTCGATATGGGGGCGGCCAAGGATCCCCTCTTGAACCAGCCAAGCCGTAAGTTCCCCCACCCGTGGGTCGTCGTTCCAACTTTGTTTCAATCCGTCTTTGCTCATTTTGAATAAAGACCTTTTTGCAATGTCTGCGACAGATGACTTGTACAGACTCAGACCCTATACAGTATCCGCGAATTGACACAGCTCCACTCAGATAACCCCGAAACCATTCAAATGCTGAAAAGCGATGTTTGCGGATACTGCTGATAGACATAACACTGCTGAAGTTTGGTGCCTATGGGCTTAAAGCCGACCTCGGATGCGGCGCAGAGTTTTGTGATACTGTGCAATGCCAACGTTGGATTGTCGATGTGGGGGGGCGACGCGGATCGGAGGAACGGTCACGCAAACACCAAAAAACCGGTTCGGTTCGAAATTCCCGAAGGCTCTCGCGCCTCGGTGGCGAAGTGGATGGAAGATCGGCCAATGGTGGGTCCGAATATCTTTGGCCCGGACGTTTTCACGAACGCCTTCACATCCCAACGCGTCAATATGCCAGGGTCGAGCGCGGCCGGGTCTCAACCATTGGATTGGAAGTCTCTGCCAAAGACACCCATTCAACGCGGCGCACGAAGATCACCCAACCCCGAAGCCGCAATTCTGCGTTCCGTTGCGCCGCGTTCGCAATGTAGAGGGACAGGCGGGCAAATCAGATCAGGTGTCTTCGGTCAGAGCTTTGGCATCCCTTTGGGACGCATCAGCCGCTTCTGAGCGGCAATTCGGAACGGCGCATTCGGCGCGCCATAGCCTTTGTAGTTGCCACGCCGCTCTACGATTTCGAAAAACATCCCTCCCGCGTATGGTCTGGAATAGAACTGAAAAAATGAACCGTTTGCGTCTTCGTCATAAAGAATGTTGTCAGCCCTCAAAGCGGCCAGCATGTCCACATCAAGGTCAAACCGTGCGACCAAATCAGCATAGTAGTTCTCTGACATGGGCATCGGTTCGAAACCCAACTTTCCCATTGCGGCAGCGCTCGCAAAGATATCGTCTGTCGAAAGGGCGATGTGCTGAACAGAAGCACCAAAGCTGTCGGCCAGAAAGTTTCCCGCCATGGTACGATGAGTTTCCGCACCATTTAGCGTTATTCGAAACGAACCACTTTTTGTCTCTAAAGCCTGACTGCGCACTAATCCGTCCGGATCGACGACATCTACCATTGCTGACTTCTGCATCTGGAAGAGTGTCGTGTAAAATAACGACCAGCTGAGCATTTCATCATAGCTCATGGTTTGTGCAAGGTGATCAATCCGTTTTAGGCCTGCGCCGGCTTTATCGGTGGATGTATTGGCGAATTCAGCTGACCAGACGTTATTCAAGCCGCTCCGTTTATCGATGAAGTGCAGCACGCTACCGCTTTGGCCACGGATCGCGGGAATGTTTAATTCTCCTGGCCCAATTGGTTGTTGGAATGGATCAGCGCCCAGGGACTTCGCTCTGGAAACTGTCTCTGCTGCCGACTCTACCGATATTCCGATGTCACATACGGTCGTGCCGTGCATCGTGTAGGCACTACTGGCAAATCCGGTGGTTTCCCGGTTAATGACTATTCGAATTTCACCCTGCGTCCAAAGTGAAAGCTTCTTTGCGATGTGATTGCCGGAGTGTTGAAAACCAAGGGTCTTTAAAATAGTTTCCAGAGTTTCCGCTTCTTCACCTCGTGTCGCGAATTCAACAAATGCGACCCCGTCAACATTGGAACGCTCGGGGATTATATTCGGGTTTGGGATCGTAGACTGCCCTTCCCGTCGCACGTCATCCATCAAAGCAACAAGTGAGCGATGCCCATCCTTTGCGATTGTCTTGGGGCGTCCTCCACGAAATTGGTCGTTAAAAATCTCTAGCGAAATTGGACCGGAATATCCCGTTGCCATCACCGCTTTCATAAAGTCTAGGACTGGTAGATCGCCCTCGCCGGGCATGTTCCGGAAGTGGCGGGACCAATAGAGCAAATCCATTTCAATCAATGGTGCGTCAGCCAATTGCACAAAAAATATCTTGTCGCCCGGAATACGCCGGATCGTTTCGGGATCAATCTTCCGGGCTAACGTGTGAAAGCTATCAAGGATCAAGCCCACATTTTTGTGGTCTGCCCGGCGCACAATCTCCCATGCATCGCGGTGATCATTTACGTGACGGCCCCAGGCCAATGCCTCGAAACCGACGCGCAGATCACGTTTCGCCGCACGGTCGCCAAGCTCGTGAAAATCCGCCGCTGCACGGTCGATACCGCCGAGTGCCTCCGGATGGCACGACGAGCAAACCAACACCAGGTCAGTACCCAATTCCTGCATCAGGTCGAACTTGCGTTCGGCGCGGTCAAAGGCTTTGGCGCGCAGGGGCTCTGGCAGGCCTTCGAAGTCCCTGAACGGTTGGAACAGTGTGATCTCAAGACCCATAGACCGGATTAGCTCACCAACCTCGCGCGGGTTGCCGTCATGCGCGATGAAATCCTGTTCAAAGATTTCGATACCATCAAAACCAGCGGCGGCAATTGCTTCAAGTTTTTCTGGCAAGTTTCCTGAAATGGAGACGGTTGCGATGGAGGTCTTCATAGTTCTTCCCCTTGAATAGCTAAGCGCAGTTCCGAAGGGTTCACATCGATGCCCGTGAAGATGTACCATGCATCCAGACCTTGTCCGAAGAACAACTCATACCCAGAAATTATTGTCAAATTGGCTTGTTTCGCGTCTTGCAGAAACTGCGTATCAGCCGGCGTATAGACCGCATCGAATGCCCAACTTGCGCCTTGCATCGCTTCAGAACGCAACGCTGATCCACCGATGCCGACCATACCCATGGGGGTGCAGTTGATCAGACCGTCAGCCCCTTTTGCAGCTTCTTCCGCATCGGTTGAAATTTCAATCACAGTCTCGGACCCGAGGGCTCGCAAGGCATCTGCCAAAGCTACGGCCTTGATCGGGTCCAGATCAACGCAGCGGATCGTATGTGCTTTCAGCGCGACCAGACCGAACGCTACTGCTTTGCCAACGCCACCGGTGCCAATCAGACAAACAATGCCCGGTTGCTGCGCCCCGCGCACATCGCGGTAGGCCTTCATGAAACCAGTGTAATCCGTGTTGAAACCCTTTGGCCCGCCCGCCTCGAAGACCACTGTATTGACCGCTCCGATTGCGCGCACCAGCGGATCGATCACGGTGACCATTGCGGTGACCATTTCCTTGTAAGGGTAGGTCACGTTAATGCCGCGAAACCCACCAGTCTGCGCTTGCGCAAAGACGTCCTTGAAACTCAGTCC
>JAPKCR010000003.1 GCA_026421135.1 Sulfitobacter sp.
ATTCATGTCCAAGGATGATGGTGCTGTTACCGTCGATTGGGTTGTGCTTTGTGCTGCCGTGGTTGGTCTCGGACTCGCACTGGTTACGTCCACTCGTGACGGCGCGGTTGAACTTGCGGACCGAACAATTAATGTCACCCCCGGCGGATTTTAATAAGAATCCCGGTGGTTTCTAATAAGAATATTGTGCACCGCTGAGCGGATAGCCTTTTTGGCTTTGTATATCGCGGTGCAGATTTCGACCTTACCTTGAATTATTGCTGGCTCAGTATTGTCTCCGCCGTTCCATATTGAGGCCATATTTGATCTGTAATCTGGGAACAGAACAAGCGCCAGAAACACTCTGGTAAATAAATAAATGAGGTAAACAAAATGCGGATGTTATTTGGACTGGTCCTGTTGGCTGGCATCGCCCTTGCAGGCGGCGCTGTCTATCTGGCCAAAGATCGCATCGGTGAATATCAGATGGCAAACGCACAGGCGCAGGCTGCGTTGGCGCAGATCGTGCCCACTGTGAATGTCTTTGTCGCCGATAAACCTTTGAAATACGGCCAACAGCTACGACGCGATGATGTGCGTCAGGTGGCATGGCCAGAGAATGCCATCCCCGAAGGAACATTCGTCGACCCCGCCATCTTGTTTCCCGAAAACAGCGACGAGCTGCGCGTAGTTTTGCGCGCCATCGAAAAAGACGAGGCGATCATGGCGATCAAACTGACGGAACCGGGTCAGGACACGGGCCTTACCTCACGTTTGGAGCGCGGCACGCGTGCCTTTACGATCAAGGTCGACGTATCAAGCGGCGTTTCAGGGTTTTTGCGCCCTGGTGATCGGGTTGACGTCTATTGGACGGGTCGCATCAACGTTGATGGTGCCAACCAGCGCGGATCAGGCGATGTAACCAAGTTGATCCAAGCGGGCATTCAACTGATCGCGATTGACCAAAGTGCTGGCGGCGAACGCAGCGAAGCGGCAATTGCGCAGACCGTTACGGTCGCCGTCAAACCAAGCCAGGTCGCTGCATTGGCTCAGGCGCAATCCACTGGCAAGCTGTCTTTATCGCTTGTAGGTGCCGAAGACGACACGATTGCCTCAAGCATCGAAGTCGACCAACGCACGCTTTTAGGCATCGAAAACGAGGCGGTGAAGGTCGAAATCGAAAAAGAAAAGGTATGTACAATCCGTACCCGCCGCGGTGCCGAGGTGATGGAAATCCCGATCCCCTGTACAAATTGATCTTTTAAACATGAGAAAATCCAAGCCGCGCAGCAATGTGCGGCTTTTGGCGTAAATGGCACATGTTGCTATTAATCCACAGCTTCTCACCTCCTTGCGTCATTGATTCTTGCAAAAAAAAGCAAATACACTCAATGTAGTACAAACGGCGGGCGCTAAGACCCTACCCAGAGGCGTGATCACAAAGGCAGGTCACATGAAAATCGATAGATTTCTTACAGCGGCCCTATTAGGGCTGACACTAGGCGCAATGCCGTTAATGATGGCAACCCCGACTGCAGTGCAGGCAGATACACTGCGTGTGGTCAAAAAGGGTACGAACCGCACACTCGAGGTTCCAATGAACCGCGCGGTTGTTGTCGAAAGCGATATTCCCTTTGCTGAACTCAGCATCGCGAACCCTGGCATCGCTGACATTTCTTCATTGTCGGAACGCACAATTTATGTTCTGGGCAAGTCGCCCGGATTGACCACTTTGACGCTATTGGACGCTGCAGGCCAGTTGATCACCAACGTTGATGTACGTGTCGCTTCGGATATTACAGAATTCAAAGAACGTTTGCGCCAGATCCTGCCGGGCGAAAAAATCGAAGTTCGTACAGCGAACGACGGTATTGTCATGTCCGGCATCGTTTCATCGACGCAGCGCCTGCAACGGGCGCTGGATCTTGCAGAACGCTATGCACCGGAACGGGTGTCTAACTTGATGAGTGTGGGCGGCATCCAGCAAGTCATGCTGAAGGTCCGCTTTGCTGAAATGCAACGGTCGGTGTCCAAGTCGCTGAGCGCGTCTTTGGCGCTGAATGGTCTAGCCGGCAGCAACCTTGCATTGAACGGCGGCACGAACACCACCAACACATCCGGAGGGATTGCAAATTCGCTTGGCGGATCGACACCTGCAACAAATAGCAACGCAGGCGCGGTGCTGTTCGGCTTTAACGCCGGTTCAACGCAGGTCGGCTTGTTGCTTGAGGCGCTCGAACAAAAGGGCGCAGTTCGTTTCCTTGCCGAGCCCAACCTTGTTGCCCTGTCCGGTCAAGAGGCGAAATTCCTGGCGGGTGGTGAATACCCGGTTCCAATTTCGCAGACCGGCGATCGTATTTCTGTGGAATACAAACCGTTCGGCGTCGAGATGAGCTTTATTCCTCGCGTCGTAGACAAAGATTTGATCAACCTTGAAATGAACGCGGCTGTGTCTGCCATTGACCCGACGAATTCGGTATCTTTGGGCAATGGCTTTAACATCGCGGCTTTCACACGCCGCGAGACATCAACCACCGTCGAGATGCGCGATGGCGAAAGCTTTGCGATTGCTGGTCTTTTGCAGGACGACTTTACAGATACGTCCAGCCAGCTGCCTTGGATCGGCGACGTTCCGGTTCTGGGCGCATTGTTCCGCAGTGCGAATTACCAACGTCAACAGACTGAGCTTGTGATCATTATCACAGCGCATCTGGTGACACCGACGCGCGGCGAAGCATTGGCATTGCCAACCGACCGGATCACCCCGCCCACTGAAAACGACCTGTTTCTGAACGGTCGCGTGACCGGCGGCACACGCGCCCCCACAAAAGGTGCTGCAGGCGAAGTTGCTAGGCAGGATTTCAGTGGCTCTTATGGCTATGTACTGGATTGATCAGATGAATACGCGGATCTCAGCAAAACTTAGTTCAGCCAGCATGATTGCAACAGTTGCGATGCTCGCGGCCTGCACTCAAAGCTCTGATCCGGTTTACACCCAGTTTTACCGTGAGGCCGGTTCGATCACCGATATTGGCACATTCGGGGATGCGACCCTGAACAATCGTCTGATTATGACAGGTGAGAAACAATATACCTTTGATTTGGCCAACCGTTTCGCCGGCGAAGTGCAATCAACTGTGACATTTGAATTCAATTCGGCCCAGCTGGACGGGAATGCCCAAGCGGTTCTGCGGCAACAAGCCAGCTGGATTCGTCAATTCCCCGAAGTTCGTTTCCGGGTCTACGGACACACCGATGCCGTCGGATCTAACCGCTACAACAAGACCTTGGGCTTGCGCCGTGCGCAGGCAGTTGTCGCCTATCTTGCAACGCAGGGCATTGGGCGCAACCGATTGGAAGCTGTTGTTTCCTTTGGGGAAACCCAGCCCTTGGTGGTTACCCAGGGCCGTGAACGTGCGAATCGACGGACCGTTACAGAAGTAAATGGTTTTGTGAAACGTCACCCAACGGTTCTTGACGGGAAATATGCGCAGATCATATATCGCGACTATGTTGCCAGTGCTGTCCCACCGACCTTGCTGACGGGCAACGCAACCGCTATCGCCGGCGAATAACTCTCTTCATTAGCGATCTGTTCCGCTTTGCAAAACAAGCGGGGCGAGGAATCCATCGTTAATCCCCTACGATTTGCCATGATCGTTTCAAAAAATCCTACAATCGAAGCTTTTTAGCCCCAATCTCGCCCCAGTTGACTGGGATATTCAGTGCAAGAGGACAACTGCGACTGGTCGACTGACCCATCGCACGCGACCGCAGAAAAACCTGACCTGGCCCCGGCCCTGACAGCTTTCTGCCAAGCATCGAGTATTGAAGGAAGATAAGGCTATGAGCAGCACAATGCCACAAATCGAAGCGCCACAAATTGTCGCTTGCACGGTAAGCCGTGATGTCCAAAATTTTGACCTCCTGATTGAGGACATGGAGGACGCCTTGGGTGAAAGCTGGGGCGACCTCAGCTTTGCTGAGGCGCTCTCGTTCTTTGGTCAGCCCGAATCCCAATCGCTTGAACTGATCGCTTTGGCCGTCGATGCCGAAGACGAGGAAAACCTTGCATTGATGGGTGAAATCATCACCCAAGCCAAAGCACAGGGCCTTAAGGTGATCCTTATTGCCGAAGACATGAGCCCTGTTTCGCTTCATTCTTTGCTTCGGCAAGGGGCGGATGAATTTGTGCCCTACCCTCTCCCCGAAGGTGAACTGTCAGCGGCGATCGACAGGCTGCGCGCTGAAGCTGTCGAAACGTTGGAGCCCGCACCACAGACTCCACAACTCAAGTCGGGTGTTCGGAAGAATGGAGCACTGATCGTTGTGCACGGTTTGGCCGGCGGCACTGGTGCGACCACGATGGCGGTTAATCTGGCTTGGGAACTAGCGAACACTGACAAAAAACACCCGGCTAAGGTTTGCCTGCTGGACCTGGACTTGCAGTTCGGCTCGGTTGCGACTTTCCTTGACCTTCCACGGCGCGAAGTCGTTTACGACATGCTGTCTGAGACCGACACGATGGACGAGGAAAGCTTTGGTCAGGCCCTCCTGACCTACGAAGAGCGGCTCCATGTTTTGACCTCTCCCCCGGAAATTTTGCCTCTCGATATAATCACGTCTGAAGATGTGCGGCGGGTTCTTGATGTGGCGCGCAACCAGTTTGACTATGTGATCGTCGATATGCCGTCGACGCTGGTTCAATGGACTGAAACGGTGCTGAGCAGTGCACATGTCTATTTTGCCATGCTTGAGCTGGACATGCGCTGCGCACAAAATGCCTTGCGGTTCAAACGCGCGCTTCAATCAGAAGAGTTGCCGGTGGAAAAGCTGCGGTATGTTATGAACCGCGCCCCGAAATTCACCGACCTGAATGCAAAAAGCCGTGTAAAGCGCATGGCTGAAAGCCTCGGTATCTCAATCGATGTGCATCTTCCCGATGGCGGCAAGCAGATTACGCAAGCCAACGATCATGGCACACCTTTGGCCAGCTCTGCCCCCAAAAGCCCGTTGCGGCGCGAATTTGCAAAACTGGCCGCGTCTATTCACGAGCTGAAAGATACCGAAGCCAAAGCCGCCTAAGACCTTCCAAGCGCAAGCTTAATCAGAAAGTTGCCTCATGTTTTCCAAGTATAAAAAGACTAACGCTGCAGCCCCCGCAATACAGGCGGCACCCGCGAAGGTAACCCCGATCAAGCAGGCTGAACCATCTGCGGACAAGCCGGCATCAATGCGCCGCGCCTCGCAGCCGGCGGCAGTTGCGCCGCTGGACAAGGACCTCAAGCGCAAACAACGGATGAGCGAGATCAAACTGGAACTTCACCGGTCGCTTTTGGACAACCTGAACCTAGCCGCGCTCGAACACGCGACCGAACAGGACCTGCGTCAGGAAATCAACGACATCTCGGCAGAAATCCTGTCCGAGAAATCCATTGTTCTGAACCGCGAAGACCGCATTCAGCTTAACTCGGAACTTTATGACGAAGTGACCGGTCTGGGCCCGCTAGAAACACTGCTGAAAGACGACACTGTCAACGATATTCTCGTTAACGGTCCGCAGCAGATCTTTGTGGAACGTGCTGGTAAATTGCAGCTGACGGACGTCACATTCAAAGACGAAAAGCACCTGTTGCGGATCATCGACAAAATCGTGTCGGCCGTGGGTCGCCGCGTCGACGAAAGCAACCCGTACGTCGATGCGCGGCTGAAAGACGGATCGCGCTTCAACGCCATGGTCCCACCGATTGCAGTGGATGGCAGCCTTGTGTCCATTCGTAAATTTAAAAAGGACAAGCTGGGCATTGATGACCTGGTGTCCTTTGGTGCGTTTTCCGAAGAAATGGCAGCCTACTTGCAGGCTGCTGTGGCAACCCGTCTGAACATCATCGTGTCGGGCGGTACCGGTTCGGGTAAAACGACCACACTCAACGCATTGTCATCGTTCATCGACAACGACGAACGCATCCTGACCATCGAAGACACCGCCGAACTTCAATTGCAACAGACCCACGTGGGTCGGATGGAAAGCCGTCCACCAAACGTAGAAGGCAAAGGCGAAGTATCCCCGCGCGACTGTCTAAAGAACGCTCTGCGGATGCGCCCGGACCGGATTATCGTTGGTGAAACCCGTGGCGAAGAAGTCATCGACATGTTGCAAGCCATGAACACCGGCCACGACGGATCCATGACCACAATTCACGCCAACTCTGCCCGAGATGGTGTCAGCCGACTGGAAAACATGATCGCGATGGCGGGGATTGAAATGCCGCTCAAGGCGGTGCGCAGCCAGATCTCGAGCGCTGTGAACTTGATCGTGCAGGCGTCGCGCTTGCAAGACGGCTCGCGGCGGATGACTTCGATTACCGAAATTACCGGCATGGAAGGCGATGTTATTTCGATGCAGGAATTGTTCCGCTACCAGCGCGTCGGTCTGACGCCCGAAAACAAGATCATCGGCCATTTCACGGCCACCGGCGTGCGCAGCCACTATTCCGAACGGTTCAAGATGTGGGGCTATGATTTGCCGGCCTCAATCTATGATCCAATTGCAGCCCAATAAGGATACAAGTCATGAGCATTGAACCAATTATCTACGGTCTGATTTTTATCGGCGTTCTTGTGCTGGTTGAGGGTCTGTATCTGGTCGCTTTCGGTAAATCCATCAGTCTGAACAGCCGCGTAAACCGCCGCCTCGAAATGCTGGAAAAAGGTACACGCCGCGAAGAGGTGCTGGATAAGCTGCGCAAAGAAATGCAGCAGCATATGGATAAGAAATCCATCCCGATCTATTCGATGCTCGCTGAAAAAGCGCAAAAAGCGGCAATCGCTTTTTCGCCGCAGCAGTTGCTCATGATTATGGGCGGCCTGTCTGTTGTTGCGTTTTTGGGCCTGACCATCGGCACCAGCACAGAAACACCTGTTCGCATGGTCATCTCGGTCGGGATTGGCGTCGGGGGGGTCTATTTCTGGATTTCCGCTAAGGCGAAAAAACGAATGAGCCTGATCGAAGAACAACTTCCGGACGCCGTAGAACTGATGGTTCGGTCCCTGCGTGTGGGGCACCCGTTCACCAGCGCGATTTCGATCGTAGCCAAGGAAATTCAAGATCCGCTCGCGTCTGAATTCGGCGTTATCGCAGACGAGGCCGCCTATGGCCGCGACGTGGGCGAGGCCCTGAAGGATATGGCGGAACGTTTGGATATGCAGGATTTACGCTTCCTTGCTGTGGCCGTGACCATTCAACAGCAATCAGGGGGTAACCTTGCTGAAATTCTGGCCGGTTTGGCAAAGGTGATCCGCGCCCGGTTCAGGTTGTTCCGCCGCGTGAACGCGATCACTGCCGAGGCAAAATGGTCTGGCAAGTTTCTATCGGCTTTCCCGATTGTCGCATTGATTGTGATCAAGCTGGGTGACCCTCACTACTACGACGAAGTCATGACACACGAGATGTTCATTCCAGGTTGTATCGCAGTTGTTCTGTTTCTAAGCGCGAACCTTTTGGTGATGCGCAATCTAACAGACATCAAAGTTTAAGGGGCTTTAACGTGGGTATTTTCTCTTCAATTAACGACATCTTAGGGCCACTTGGCTTGATCGCCATATTGGGCGTGATGGGGCTGATGATGATCGGCTTGACCGTTATGTTCATCCTCCGGCAGCCCGAAGATCCTCTGGCCAAGCTAAAGCGCAGTCAGTCGGGTGATGGCGGTGATCGCCCGTCGCAGCAGCGTTTGCGTCAATCAGACCGGAACGAACAGCTTCAGAAATTTGCAAAATTCCTTGAGCCTGAAAACGTCGAGGAGCTAAGCGCGAAGGAACTGATGTTGCGTCAGGCGGGCTATGCCTCACGGGACGCGGTGCGGTTCTTCCACTTTGCTCAAATGATCCTTGGCATACTCGGCCTTGTGGTCGGCATTGTGTATGTCAACTTTTTGGGTGGCGGCGAAGGTCTGACAACCCAAAAGATGATGATCTATACTGTCGGCCCCGGCGGTCTGGGCTATTACCTTCCGCGCTATTGGGTGAACAAACGCGTCGGCAAACGCAAAGAAGAAATCACCCGCGGCTTTCCCGATGCGCTGGATATGATGCTGGTGTGCGTCGAGGCTGGACAATCGCTTGATCAATGTATCGTGCGGGTCGCTCAGGAACTTCGCGCGTCCTATCCGGCATTGGCAGAAGAATTCGAAGTCGTCGCATATGAGATGAAAGCCGGCAAAGATAAGATCACTGTATTGAACGATATGGGTGACCGTTGCGGCATTCAGGATATTTCATCCTTCGTTACCGTTTTGGTTCAATCTGCTGCATTTGGTACGTCAATCTCGGATGCGCTTCGGGTTTATGCGGACGAAATGCGGGATAAACGCGTGATGCGCGCCGAAGAGGCCGCAAACAAGTTGCCAACCAAGATGACCCTTGCCACAATGATGCTCACAGTACCGCCCTTGCTTATCATTCTGGTAGCACCGTCGGTCATGGGTATTGCCCAGCTAAGTGAAGGTTCAAGATGATCATACACCAGAGTCTCAAGCGTCTTCCTTCGCTTGTACTTTGTTTGACAATCGTCACTGGATTAACCGCCTGTTCATCAGGCGGTTTTCCTCCGTTCGGGGTTTCGCGTACCGACGCCAGCCCCTTTGCCCCCGGTGTAAACCAACGCAAGGATGCCGAAGACGGTGTCGAGGTAGCCCACCGGCTGATGCTGGCCGGTGAATACGAACTTGCGATCCGCGCCTTTAACCGGGCCGCATTGGCCACTGAACTGAGCGCAGAAATCCTGTCTGGTTTGGGCAGTGCCAATCTGGGCTTGGGCCGTCTTGGCCAAGCAGAAAAATTGCTCCGCGAGGCCGTTGCAAAAGATGATACGCAGCCCGAAGTCTGGAACAATCTAGGCGTCGTGTTGATGGAACGTGGCAAATTAGCCGAGGCAAATCTAACGTTTCGCAAGGCCTATGCGCTGGATAATGGCGAAAGTGACGCAATCCGCGACAATTTACGCTTAGCACTCGCAAAATCAGAAAACTCTGCTACGATCCAAACTCAAGAAGACGATTATAAATTGGTGCGGCGCGGTTCGGGTGACTACCTAATCCGGCCAGTACCATGATAGAGGCAGAGCAGTAAAAGGACGCAAAAAATGCGCCACCCCATTATTTTGGCCATCTGTATCGCAGGTGTGACCGTTGTTGCAGGCTGTGGTGACAAGTCTGGCGACAGCACAGTTTCGCGTGCGTTTCAGGACGTGAACGTGATTGATGAAACAGACCTTAACGATGTGATGCTAACTGTCGCCGATCCCAACGAGGCGGTGAACCACTTTGCCCGCACCGCAAAGGAACAGCCCGATCGCATTGATATCCAACGCGGCTTGGCCCAATCGCTGGTTCGTGCGAAACGGTATCCCGAAGCGGCGGCCACCTGGGCAAAAATCGTTAAGATGGAGGCCACCACAGCGGATGACAGCGTCGACTATGCCGATGCGCTGATCCGTTCTGGCGACTGGGCAAAGGCTGAGAAAACGCTAGATTCTGTACCGCCAACCCATGAAACCTATAACCGCTACCGTCTTGAGGCCATCGTCGCTGACAGCAAGCAGGAGTGGGAAAAGGCTGACAGCTTTTATGAAATCGCAATCGGGCTTACTACGAAACCCGGATCGGTTATGAACAACTGGGGATACTCCAAGCTGACACGTGGTGAATACAAGGCCGCAGAACGTTTGTTTGGTGACGCGATCCGCCAAGACCCCACGCTTTTCACCGCCAAGAACAACCTGATCCTTGCCCGGGGTGCGCAGCGCGAATACACACTGCCCCCGATCGAGATGGACCAGACCGAGCGCGCGCAGCTTTTGCACACGCTTGCCCTGTCCGCGATTAAGAAGGGCGACGTGGAAACAGGCAAAGGTCTGCTGCAGGACGCAATCAGCACCCATCCGCAGCATTTTGAAACAGCCGTCCGGTCGCTTCGTGCGCTGGAAAACGCGGGCTGACGGGTGATGTCTATCACCGTCTATGCGGCAGTCTGGTTTTTGCCTTTTGTCCTCCCGCTATGTTTCTACGCTGCCTTTACGGACATGGCGTCGATGCGGATCACCAACCCGACGATATTGGCACTAGCCGGTGTCTTCATCGTGATCGGCCCAATTGCACTGCCTTTTGAAACCTACCTTTGGCACTTGCTTGCCATGGTGATCACCTTGATTGCGGGTATTTTCCTGAATGCTGCGGGCGTGATGGGTGCAGGTGATGCCAAATTCATTGCCGCAGGTGTTCCGTTTATTGCATTGGGCGACCTAAGGCTGTTGATGGCGTTGTTCATGGCCACACTCTTGGCGGCTGCCGTTTCGCATCGCGGTGCAAAATACACACCCATGCGCAAATTGGCCCCTCACTGGACCAGCTGGGATGAAAGCAAAAAATTCCCGATGGGGTTGGCGCTTGGCCCTACCCTTGCCTTCTATTTGATCCTAGGTGCGCTGTTCGGGGCCTGAATTACGCCATATTCACCGGCTAGTTTGACCGTCAACGAACGATCATTCGACCCAAAGGGCTATTTCATGAATATGCAAAACTCTGCCGTGATGGCACCCCCACCTCCACGTACCATCGAAGAAATGAAATTGCCGGTAGTCATGATGCGAGATATCATGATTAAAACGATGTATCGCAAGAACGTATCTATGGTCAGCGAAGTCGCCAAAGCGATTTGCCTGCCCGTCCAAGTCACCCAAGAGCTGGTCGACATGGCCCGCGATCAACGCCTTCTTGAGGCTACCGGGACGTTGAACGCCAACAACGGCAATGAAATGGGCTATCAACTGACCGATCTGGGCAAGTCGCGTGCGCTTGACGCCCTGGCCCAGTCTGAATATTTCGGTCCTATGCCGGTCCCGCTCGAGGTTTACCGCGAGCAGGTCAAACGCCAATCGGTCCGAAATATGCAGATCACCCGCGCTCAGTTGCAAGGGGCGATGGGCCATCTGGTTCTACCTGATGAGCTGATCGGTAACCTTGGGCCTGCCGTATCTGCAGGTCGGTCCATTCTGATGTACGGCCCTCCTGGCAACGGTAAGTCCAGTATCTCGAACGGCATCCGCGACGCGCTTGGCGACAAAATATTTGTGCCCCGCGCGATCGAATATGCGTCGCAAGTTATCACGGTCTATGATCCGATCGTACATTCCGCCGCCTCGGACGAGGAACAAGACCCCAATTCATTGCGCCGCGTCACCCGCTATGACAGCCGCTATGTGAAATGCGAGCGCCCCACAGTTATCACCGGCGGCGAGCTGTCCCTTGATATGCTCGATCTGGTCTACAACCCTACGGCGCGCACCTATCAGGCCCCGCTTCAGTTGAAATCGACTGGTGGTATTTTCATCGTCGATGACCTTGGCCGCCAGAAAGAACCACCACAAAGCATCGTCAACCGCTGGATCGTTCCGCTCGAGGAAAGCAAGGATATCCTAGCCCTGCAATCGGGTGAAAAGTTCGAAGTGCCTTTTGACACGCTGGTTATTTTCTCGACCAACTTCCATCCGAACGAAATCTTCGACCAAGCCGCTTTGCGCCGCATCTTCTTCAAGATCAAGATCGACGGACCTAACCAGAAAAACTTCCTCAAGATCTTTGCGATGGTTGCAAAGAAACGCAAGATGCCTTTGGATGAACCGACATTGATCCATTTGTTGAAAAACAAGTATCCTACCATCGACAATACATTTGCCAACTATCAGCCAATCTTCTTGATCGACCAGATCATCGCAATCTGCGAATTTGAAGGGATACCCTATCAAATGACCCCCGAATTGATGGACCGCGCTTGGGCCAACATGTTCGTCAAAGACGAACACATCGTGAAATGACGCAATGCGGTCATTGATCGGCGTTGCAGGATGCGGGCGCATGGGGGCACCGATGCTGGATGCGCTCCGTGCCGCCGGCTTACCAGCGCGTGGATACGATGTGGTTCCCTCCGAACAGGATCACGTCACCGACGATATCGCCGTATTCTCCGAAGACTTGGACACCCTGATTACCGTCGTGCGCGATATTGATCAAACCGATGCAGTGCTTTTCGGTGATCAGAATTTCACTGCCATTCCTAGCCTGCGCCGGATCATTATATGCTCAACGCTCAGCCCTCGATATGTAATTGGCCTGCGCGAACGTGTTGCTTCCCATATCACTCTCATCGACGCGCCCATGTCTGGCGCTCAGATTGCGGCTGAACAGGCCCGTCTCAGCTTTATGTTGGGCGGGGACAGCGATGACCTCGAGACCGCGCAGCCCCTGTTCAATGCCATGGGAAAATATTTCCATCATATGGGCGGGTATGGGGCGGGCATGCAGGCCAAAGTTCTTAACAACCTGCTTGCAGCCTCAAACACCGCGATGACCCGCCTTGTGCTGGATTGGGCAGATCAGGCCGGACTGGAAGAGGGAAAACTCCTCAACCTAATTCACACCTCCTCGGGCCAGAACTGGTTAGCCTCCGGTTTCAATGATATCGAATTCGCCCGTGACGGCTTTGCAGCCGACAACACCATCGGTATTCTTGTAAAAGACGTCGCCAGCGCTCTTGACGCCGCGCCGATTGGCGCTGACAAATCTCTGCCCGAACTTATCCAATCAGCAGTCAGGAACCTAAAGCCCCGCGCCTGATTTCATTTTGCCATGTAAACTCCGGGGGTTTGGGGGCTGGCCCCCTACCTTATTGCAGGGCGTGGGGCTGGTTCCTGCGCAATCACAACCTATCTAAACCTAATGCAAATCCTTCCGCCCCAATTCATCGAATGGTTCGCCAGCAAAGGCTGGACAGTTCATCCGCACCAGCTAGACATGCTGGACCGCGCAGATGCCCCGGCCTTGCTGCTGATTGCCCCCACAGGCGGTGGCAAAACCCTGTCCGGTTTCCTGCCCACGTTGGTTGATCTGGCTGATGGCGATCACCAAGGGATGCACACCCTCTATATTTCCCCGCTTAAGGCGCTCGCCGCTGACATCAAGCGCAATCTCACGACGCCCGTCACCGAGATGGACCTTTCGATCCGGATAGAAGACCGCACCGGGGATACGTCGCAGACCCGCAAACGCCGTCAACGTGCTGACCCACCGCATATCTTGCTAACTACCCCCGAAAGCCTTGCTCTCCTCACCTCCTACGAGGATGCCCCGCGCATGTTCAAAGGTCTCAAACGCGTGGTTATAGACGAAATCCATGCGCTGGCTGACAGCAAACGTGGCGACCAGCTGATGCTGGCACTGGCGCGTTTGCAAACCCTTTGCCCCAATTTGAAACGGGTCGGCCTATCTGCCACCGTCGAAGATCCGGACGCCATTGCGCATTTTATGGCGCGCCATCCTGACCCCTGCCCGATCCTCTTGGCCGATCCCGGGCCGCCGCCAGACATCCAGATGCTCCGCACCGAGGAGGCACCCCCGTGGTCGGGCGGCGGCGCGGCTTATGCAATTCCCGCCGTTCTCGAACAAATCCGTCAACACAATACCACACTGATCTTTCACAACACCCGCGCACAGGCGGAGATATTTTTTCACAATCTATGGCTGGCAAATGACGATAGCCTGCCTATTGGCATCCACCACGGATCGCTTGACCGTGGGCAACGCGAACGCGTTGAGGCCGCGATGGTGCGTGGCGATCTCCGGGCGATTGTCTGTACAGGCAGCCTCGATCTGGGCATAGACTGGGGTGATGTCGATCTGGTCATCCAGATCGGCGCGCCAAAGAACGTCAAACGTCTGGTCCAACGCATTGGTCGCGCCAACCACCGCTATAATGCCCCATCCAAGGCTCTGTTGGTCCCCGCCAACAGGTTCGAAGTCGTTGAATGCGTTGCTGCACTCGAGGCCGTATTGGAAGGAGAACTTGACGGAGACCCGCGCGGCCCTGGCCCCCGCGACGTGCTTTGCCAGCACATCCTGATCACCGCCTGCGCAGGCCCGTTTGATGCAGATAGGCTGTACGCCGAAGTGACGTCAGCCGGCGCGTATTCCGAACTGACCCGGCCCGGATTCGACGCCTGTCTCGATTTCTGCGCCACGGGGGGCTACGCCCTTCGGGCCTATGACAAATGGCAGCGCTTGATGTTGAGGGACGGACTGTGGACGCTGCGCGATCCTCGCAGCAGTCAGCGCATCCGCATGAATATCGGCACCATACAGGATACCGACACACTCAAGGTGCGTATGAAGCGCAACCGTGGCGGCAAACCTCTGGGCGAGATCGAAGAAGGGTTCGCGGCAACCTTAACTGCTGGCGATACATTTCTGATCGGCGGTCAGATCGTGAAATACGAAGGCCTGCGAGAAATGACCGTCGAAGTCAGCCGGGATTCCGCCAAAAAACCGCGTATCGCGTCCTTCATGGGTACAAAATTCGCAACATCAACACAGCTTTCTGCGCGGGTTCAAAGGATGTTCACGCAAGAGAGCTGGCCCGAACTACCAGACCACACCGCGCAATGGTTGGCCTTGCAACGCAAGGTGAGCCAACTGCCCCAGCCGGGCCGATTGCTGGTCGAAAGCTTTCCTCACGATGGGCGCGCGCAAACCGTGATCTATGGGTTTGCCGGGCGTAATGGCCAGCAAACCCTTGGGCTACTCCTCACAAAACGTATGGAAGAGCTTGGGCTGAACCCGCTTGGATTTGTGGCGACAGATTATGCGACATTGATTTGGGGCTTGGACCCTTTAGAGAACCCCGCCCCGTTGTTTGACCCGGTCACATTGCATGACGGGTTGGACATGTGGCTGGCGGGGAACGCAGTGATGAAACGCACCTTTCGCGCGTCCGCGACGATTGCAGGCCTGATTGAGCGTAATACCCCACAGGCCCGCAAATCAGGCAGGCAGGCGACCTTCAGCTCTGACATCCTTTATGACACACTCATGAAATATGATCCTGATCATCTTATGCTCGACATCACCCGCCAAGAGGCACTGCGTGGGCTTGTCGATTTTGGCCGGATCGAAGAAATGCTGGCGCGGATAGGCGGGCGGATCGATCACCGCACGCTCGACAGGGTAAGCCCGCTATCGGCACCACTTTTTCTTGAGGCAGGGCGTGTCCCGGTTAAAGGAGGGGCTGAAGAGCGATTGCTTGCCCAAGAAGCCGCGCGTTTGATGGAAGCATCCGGATTGGCGAACATAACACCTGCCCCATCTGACAAACCACGCTGGCGGGTTGGCTGGTAATCTCAACCGTCACCCACTTTTCGACCGCCGTCCTAATGAGTATTTCTAAAAGGGTGAAGATTAGAAGACGCCCCGAACAAAGCCTTTCGACTGACCAGGACGTCTTCACCCTTTACGGTCATCGGCTCTCCAGCCTGTACCGCACCATCGGTTCTATTGGTTTTTGCTAAAGCATTGATGAACAATCTTGGCTTCACCCTTTTAAAAATACTCAAATTCTGATGGTTCAATGTGTGAAACGGTTGCGGACCTCTTGCAGTCGACTCCCTGATGCCCCATGAACGAAGCATGAACTTAGGCCATGATTTCACTTTGTGCGACTCGCGGTTGACCGCGCTTGGCTCCGGTGCACTTTGGTGGCCCGAGCATCGAGTTCTATGTGTTTCTGATTTGCACTTGGGAAAGTCAGAGCGCATCGCGCGCCGTGGCGGTGTCGCTCTCCCCCCCTATGAGACGCGGGACACGTTGATGCGTCTGGCGGATGATCTGGAACGCTGTGACGCCCAGACGGTCGTTGCTTTGGGTGATAGTTTTGACGATTTGGGCGCGGCATTAGCATTGCCAGAAGAGGAACGCCTCTGGATTGCGAAGCTACAAGCGGGGCGCAAGTGGATTTGGATCGAGGGCAACCACGACCCGGGGCCCGTTGATCTAGGGGGCGGGCATCTTTCCGAATTTGAGCTTGGCGCGTTGACCTTCCGACACATCGCAACATCCGGTGCCAGTGGTGAAATTTCGGGCCACTATCACCCCAAGGCGACGATTTCCCTGAAAGGTCGAAACATCTCAAGGCCTGCCTTTGTCTATGACGACGTACGGCTCATCCTGCCGGCCTATGGCACCTACACCGGTGGCCTACGGACGAGTTCGGAACCGATCCGGTCCCTCATGGCACCAAACGCTTGTGCAATTCTGACAGGCCCCCGACCCGTCGCATTCCCGATGCCGCGTTAAGCGTTTGCAAGCGTTAGGGAATATGTCAGTTTGAGACGAAAGGAGTTCACCATGGATACCGCGACACGAACCCGGATTTACGACAGCTTTGCTGCGCAATCCATGATGGTCACTTTGGGTGCCACGCTGGCTGATGTTTCCAATGGAACAGTCAGAATCGAAGCGCCAATTTTACCAGGTTCCCGGCAGCAGCAGGGGTTCGGACACGCGGGCCTGACGTTCTCCATAGGTGACAGTGCCGCAGGTTACGCCGCCTTGACCAGCCTTCCGCTCGACATGGAAGTCGTCACGGCCGAGATCAAGATTAACCTGATCGCACCAGCCCGTGGTGAAAAGCTGGTCGCTATTGGCAAGCTAGTTAAACCTGGAAAGCGGCTGTGTGTCGTTACGTCAGAAGTGTTTGCCGTCGAGAACGGCCTAGAGAAACTGATTGCGATTCTGCAGGGCACGATGGTTCCCGTCCCCCTCTAGATCAGACCCGCGTCCTGCACGGCCTCTCGGTAGCTGCGGCTGACCGGGATCTCGTCCCCCGAAGTGAGCACCAGAAAATCGCGGCCCTGCACCCGAAGGTGCTTGGTCACTGCATCCTTAGCAACCCAGTGTGACCTATGAACTTGCAAGCCATCGACATCTTGCAGCGCATGAACAGCATCCTGCAGACGCAACAGCACTAAAGCGCTGCCCTTATGGGTCACTACATTCAAATAGTGATCTTGCGCTTCAAGCCTGATCAGTGGCCCACGCCGATCCAAGGGCAGCCGCCGCAGAAAGGCTGTTTGCGGGTCTTCGAGGGCTGCTTCCGGCCTCGGAGCAAAAGCATATCGAGCGAGGGCAACCGTGCCATGCACCACAAGTATGACTAACACCTTGATTGCAAACAAATATATCAGTTGATCAAGGCCGGTCCAGTCGAGGAACAGCCAGCTGTTCAGGATGTGGGTAACGCCTGATAGAACGCCTGCAAAACCACTCCACACTACAGCAGCCTTCCAGCGGGCTCGCCGATTGGTTACGCGGACCACGATGGCAGACCCAAAGACTGAAAGCGCAGTAATGGCTGCCCAATAACTGAATCTGGGCAAGGCCGCCAAAGCATCATGGGTACCGAAAGGCCCTGCAACTGCGCATAGCGCCGTCGCCAGCGCCCATATCCCCAACAAGATCAACCAGTGTTTTCGTTCACGAAGCGTCGATGACATTCTCAAACCCAACCTGCAATTCACGAAGCCCCGGTGCTGTTCGCGCAAACCCGCTTGGGCTTAGCACCGCAAGTCTGGCACGCAAGGGGCAGTGAATACAACGGAGTTTCCCAATGTCCCTGTCCCCCCTTTTGAACGCCAGCCTAGTGATCCAGATCCACACGTTTCTGGCCATTACTGCGGTAATTCTGACCGTCGCCATTTTCACCCTGCCACGCGGGTCAACCGCCCACCGCTGGATGGGCTGGTCTTGGGTGACCCTCATGGCAATCGTCGCGCTCAGCAGCTTTGGCATCCTCGGGATGAGAATGGTCGGCCCCTTTGGCCCGATCCATATCCTGTCGGCATTTGTCCTGTTTCAGCTTGTGGTGAATGTCCGCGCTGCCAAAACCAAGAACATCCGTACCCATGCCCGCGGCATGAAGTTGCTAACCTTGGGTGCCCTTGTGGGGGCAGGCGCATTCACATTTCTACCGGGACGCATTATGTATCAGATGGTGGCTGGTGGTTAGGCAGTCAGGCCCTCGGGTTCGGCCAACCCGTTGGCACGACAACATGCGGTAACCGTATTGGCCAACAAGCAGGCAATCGTCATTGGGCCAACGCCACCCGGGACAGGGGTAATTGCACCGGCAACTTCGGCACAGCTTGCAAAGTCGACATCCCCAACCAGCCGCGTTTTGCCTTCGCCCTTTTCTGGGGCGTCGAACCGGTTGATGCCCACGTCAATCACCGTCGCCCCAGATTTGATCCAGTCGCCCGGGACCATCTCAGGGCGGCCAACGGCCGCTACAACAATATCTGCGCGGCGGACCACGTCGGCCAGATCCTTGGTCCGGGAATGGGCAATTGTCACGGTGCAACTGTCGTTCAACAACAGCTGCGCCATTGGCTTGCCGACAATATTGCTACGGCCAATAATAACGGCATCCATACCAGACAGACTGCCGTGGTGATCCCGCAACATCATCAGACATCCCAGCGGCGTACAGGGCACCATCGACTTTTGCCCGGTTCCCAATAGTCCCACGTTCGAGATATGAAACCCGTCTACGTCCTTGGCCGGATCAATCGAATTAATCACCAAATCTTCGTTCAGATGCTTGGGCAAAGGCAACTGCACCAAAATCCCGTGAATTTCCGGGTCGG
>JAPKCR010000279.1 GCA_026421135.1 Sulfitobacter sp.
CCATGGCCAGCGCAGGCGCAACTTTCCACGCCAGCATCAGCAGCGGAAAGTTCCACGGAATGATTTGCCCGCACACGCCCAAAGCGGTTGCGTCAGGCATTTCGCTTTCCATTAATTGTGCCATTCCGGCGTGGTAATAGAAATGCCGCTGCGCCAACGGGATGTCGACATCGCGGGCTTCGCGGATCGGCTTGCCGTTGTCCAAGGTTTCGAGCACGGCAAACAATCGGCTATGCTTTTGCAGCAACCTTGCAATCGCATACAAGTATCGCGCGCGTTCGTGTCCCGTCAGCTTGGCCCACTTGGGTTGCGCTTTGCGTGCAGCATTGACGGCAGTATCGACCTCTGCTTCGGTCGCCTGCGTCAGGTTCGCCAGAACGTTACCATTTGCAGGATTGCGGCTTTCAAAGTCGTCCCGTGGCTCTGTAAATGCGCCGTCAATGAAATGGCCGAACCGGCTGCCTTGGTCGACCAGCCACGCCAAAGCATCCGCAGCGGATTCCGGGGCAACCCCATACTCCATGGTCTTGTAAATTTCGGAAACGCTCATGGCTTCACCCTTTTATAAATACTCATATCCAACGCCTGCTGCGCGTGGCTTAGCTAATGGCGTGGCGATAGCTTGCAGAATAACTGCCGGTCACATGATGCTCTAGCTGGCGTTCGATATCGCCCAGAAGGGATGACGCGCCAAATCGGAAAAGGTCAGGCCGGAGCCAGCGATCACCCAGTTCTTCTTTGATCATGGCCAGATAGGTGATTGCGTCCTTTGCCTTTGAAATTCCGCCCGCAGGCTTATAGCCGATGCGGATTCCGGTACGGTCAAAATAGTCGCGAATGGCACGGATCATAACCAATGTGACGGGCAAAGTGGCGTTCACGCTTTCCTTGCCGGTTGAGGTCTTGATGAAATCAGCCCCCGCCATCATGCAGACCAGCGATGCACGCGAGACATTCCGCAAGCTGCCCAGTTCGCCAGTCGCTAGGATTGCTTTCACATGTGCGTCGCCACAAGCCGCACGAAAGGCGCGCATTTCGTCGTAAAGGGCCTGCCAGTCACCTGTTAATACATGGCGGCGTGAAATAACGATGTCGATCTCTTCGGCACCTTCTGCGACGCTCATTTCGATTTCTTTGATGCGCAGTTCTAACGGAGACAGGCCTGCCGGAAACCCTGTTGATACGGCCGCAATAGGGATGTTGGTCCCCTCAAGGGCCACTTTCGCTGGGGCAATCATCTCGTGATAGACGCAGACAGCACCTACAGTGATGGGGCCCATACCCAAGGCTTTCATCAAATGGGGTGATACAGGTTGCCGGGCTTTAGCACATAGCCGCTGGACCCGCCGAGCGGTGTCATCGCCGGACAATGTCGTCAGGTCAATGCAGGTGATGGCACGCAGCAGCCATGCCGCTTGATGATCCTTTTTGACCGACCGACGTGCAGGCAAGCTTGCTGCGCGTCTCTCCACTGCTGATGTGTTGACCTGAACAGACCTTACCCAATCCATATCCAGCGCCATTCCCGAATTGCGTGGCTCTGTCACTTGGGGCAATTGGCTTTGCGCGATGTCTGTCGGGGTTGTCACACGTGTGGACATGGGCGGTTTCCTGTTTGATCAGATGTGCAAAATGACATGGGCGTTCTTTCTTTGGCAACAGCAGCGCCGCCTTGGCATGCCGTTGTCAGCTGCCGCGATAGGTCGAATAACCGAAAGGGGACAGCAATAGCGGCACATGATAATGTGCGTCCGGGTCTGAAACGCCAAAGCGCAGGGGGATTTGATCTAAAAATCGTGGCGTTTCGGGTGGGGTGTCGATGGCATCCAGATAACTGCCCGCATCAAACACCAGCTCGTAAATGCCTGTGGCGAATTGGTCCTTGGGCAAAATGGGCGCGTCTGTGCGGCCATCGGCATTGGTCACCATCTGCGCAAGGGTTTCGCGCGTGTCTCCTTCAATCCGGTAGAGTGTAATAGGTAGCCCACTGGCAGGTTGGCCGCGCGCTGTGTCCAGAACATGAGTGGTAAGATAGCCATTTGCCATGATGTCGGTCTTTCTTTGATCAATCAGTCTGCAGGATACGGGCGACAAATACCGCGTCAATGCCCGTCGTGCGGTCATCTTTCGCGCGATAATCAAGAAAATATGCAAACCGATTCGTTTTTACTTTGACCCGCGAATCATCCTCGGCCTATATGGATGACACATGTGATCGGAAGTGTCGCCTGCCAGCGATGCACATAACTCTGACATATGTACGCCGGGGTCAGAATTTTCGAAATTCGAGCACGCCATATTAAAATGGTGACTTTAGGACAGGGGCCGGCAGGACTGAACATACCATGCGTATGGTCAGCGGCCCCTGACCGAATTTCAACAACTTTCCCCGATTGGTTTAAAAGTTTCAGATCGGCCAGCGCCCGAAAATTCCCGAACAACAGGCGAGCAGGGCCACAATGTGCAGATCTGGCAACAGGCTGACCTGAAAAACAGGTTGGCCTGTTGTGGTTTTTGCAACTTGGATTGTTGCAATTGGTCGGGATGGCAAGGCAGTGTTGCAGGCGTTGATCAAAGGACATGACAATGAACCGCTACCCTCGTGATTTTCAGGGCTATGGCCCCACGCCACCCGACGCGCAATGGCCCGGTGGGGCGCGGATCGCAGTACAGTTCGTAGTAAATTACGAAGAGGGCGGCGAGAATAATATCCTACACGGTGACGCCGCATCAGAGGCGTTCTTGTCCGAGATCGTCGGTGCTGCGCCGTGGCCCGGCCAGCGGCATTGGAATATGGAATCCATCTACGATTATGGTGCGCGGGCGGGTTTTTGGCGTTTGCACCGCTTGTTCACCGGTGCTGATATCCCGGTAACGGTATACGGTGTCGCCAGCGCCTTGGCGCGTTCGCCGCAGCAGGTCGAGGCGATGAAAGACGCCGGTTGGGAAATCGCCAGCCACGGCCTCAAGTGGATCGACTACAAGGATCATGACGCCGAAGCCGAAAGCGCCGACATCACCGAAGCAATCCGTCTGCATACCGAAGTTGTGGGTGTGGCCCCCCGTGGTTGGTACACAGGGCGCAGTTCGATCAATACAGTCGCTTTGGCAGCCGAGACCGGTGCGTTCGATTACATTTCAGACACGTATGACGACGATTTACCCTATTGGATGCAGGTTAGAGACGGGGACCAGCTGATTATTCCCTATACGCTGGATTGCAACGATATGCGGTTTGCCACACCTCAGGGGTTCAATTCCGGGGATCAGTTCTATGCCTATCTGCGCGATACCTTTGATGCGCTTTATGCAGAAGGGTGCGATGGGGTGCCCAAAATGATGTCGGTTGGGCTGCATTGCCGGCTTATTGGCCGTCCGGGCCGCATTCAGGCATTGAAACGGTTTATCGATTATATCAAAGCATTTGAAGGCGTTTGGACTCCGCGCCGTATCGATATCGCGGACCATTGGCGCGCGACGCATCCGCCTAAGCACCCCTTGCGGCTCGACAAAATGTCACGCGCTAGTTTTGTTGAAAAGTTTGGTGGCGTGTTTGAACATTCTGCATGGATCGCCGAGCGCGCCTATGATCTTGAACTTGGCCCCGCGCACAACAGCGTCGCGGGCATTCACAACGCTTTGGCGCGCATGTTTCGATCTGCCAGTCAGGGTGAACGCTTGGGCGTGCTGACCGCGCACCCAGATTTGGCAGGCAAGCTGGCTGCGGCCAAGCGGCTTACGGCGGAAAGCACCGCCGAGCAGGGCAGCGCTGGACTAAACGCTTTAACGGATGCAGAACGTGCAAAGTTCACTGAATTGAACGAAGCGTATGTATCCAAGCACGGATTCCCGTTCATCATCGCCGTGAAAGACCACAATAAAGACGGTATCTTGCGCCACTTTGAGGCGCGGATATCCAATGATACCCAAACCGAATTTGAAACCGCCTGTGCGCAGGTTGAACGCATCGCACGGTTGCGATTGGAAGCAATGCTATGACCTATGCCTTTCCCCCCGGCGGATTGCCGGACCAGTCGCAATCGCCAGAAAGCACGGCAGTATTTTCGGATGCCTATGCCGTGATCCCGGCATCGGTGCAGCGCGATATCGTGACCAGCTTTCTGCCGGGATGGACGAACACCCGCGTCTGGGTGTTGGCACGCCCGCTTAGTGGCTTTGCAGAAACGTTCGCGCAATACGCGGTTGAGCTTGCCCCCGGCGGCGGCAGCGACACTCCCGAGCCTGATATCAATGCACAGGCGGTGCTGTTTGTGGCCCACGGCACGGCGCGTCTGACCATTGGTGACGATGCGTATGATTTGATCGCCGGGTCCTATGTCTATCTGCCACCTGCTGCAATCTGGACCCTTTGGAACCCATCCGTCGCGCCTTGCGGAATTCACTGGATCCGGAAACGCTATGTCCCAGCCAAAGGCCTGCAGCCGCCGCAAGCTTTGGTAACCCACGAAGAGGACGTGCCCAAAACCGCAATGCCA